>CAYNGE010000047.1:0-9196 GCA_964396865.1 uncultured Planctomycetales bacterium | reverse complement strand
TATCATTACGATAGAGGACCCGGTAGAGTACGAACTTTCTTTGATCAGGCAAACACCCGTTAACCCTAAAGCAGGGATCACCTTTGTCAATGGCCTGCGTAATATCTTGCGACAAGACCCGGATATTATCATGGTCGGCGAGATCCGCGACAGGGAGACCGCGGAGATAGCGATGCAGGCGTCATTGACCGGGCATCTTGTATTTTCTACCCTGCATACCAATGATGCGCCTTCCGGTTTGACACGTTTAATTGATATGGGAGTAGAGCCGTTTTTGGTTTCAAGCTCTCTGATCGGCATCCTAGCTCAGCGTCTGGTGCGTTTGATCTGTTCCAAGTGTAAGGAGAAATATACACCTGCTGCCGACGTTCTTGAAAGTCTCGGCCTTGAAAAACACGGAGATTTTTTTCACGGCAAAGGCTGTCCTGCCTGCAAAAAAACCGGCTATTTAGGCAGGATAGGGATATTTGAATTACTCACCATCAACGGGGATATCCGCAAAATGGTAGAAGCCAAGAGCTCCGCGGATGAGATCAAAAAGAAGGCCGTCTCTTTGGGGATGAAAACCCTGCTCGAGGCCGGCATTGCCAGAGCGCAAGAAGGACTGACTACCCTCGATGAGGTCATCAGGGTAGTGGAGATAGAATAAGGATGGATTCTTTTCAATATAAGGCAAGGGATAAATTTAATAAGCTCATCAATGGCGTGCTAAGCGCCAGCTCCATAGATTTGGTGGCAGTGAAGCTAAAAAGTCAGGGATATTTCCCTATCAGTATAGTACCCAAAGTAGAATCGGAAGCAGGGACAAAGGAGAACAATCCTTCTATTTGGGCACAAGTATCATTTTCCGAATTAAATTCTTTTACACGGCATTTTTCCACGCTGCAAAAAGCAGGCATTCCCATTCTTTCTACTCTCACCGCGCTTAAAGAACAAACAAGAAATCCATTTTTAAAAAAGGTGATCGGCCAGATCTGCGTTGATATCGAAGGGGGCTTAAGTCTTTCGGTTGCGATGGAGAAATACCCTCAGGTATTTAATAAGATGTATGTCAATATGGTGAAGATCGGAGAGACCTCCGGCCGCTTAAGTGAGATCTTGGAGAGATTGGCGGTACTAGGCGAACATGATGAGCGTATCCGGATGCGCATAAAATCCGCCACACGTTATCCCGTGATCATAATCTCAGTTTTGGCTTTGGGTTTTATAGTCCTGACCACCTTTGTGGTGCCCCGCTTTGCCAACATCTTTAGCCAGTTTAAGGCCGAGCTTCCTTTTCCTACCCGCGTCCTTATAGGGATCAATTTTATTATTACAAAATTCTGGTGGTTGATCATAATGCTGGTTATAATAGCGGTTTTTGGGTCCTTGAGGGTCATCCGTACAGAGAAAGGAAGGCTCAAATGGGATGCCTTGAAATTAAAGATCCCTGTGTTTGGGCCTTTGATCTTAAAGCTGATCATCTCGCGTTTTACCAAGATCACTTCCATACTTTTGGCAAGCGGCGTTTCCATACTTTCGGTCCTCGATCTTGCCGCTGAAGGCGTCGGGAATGTAGTGGTCGCGCAGGTCATAAATCAGATCAAGGCCAGCGTTAACCAGGGCAAGGGAATGCTGATGCCTATGAAAGAAAGCAAAATGTTCCCTCCGATAGTGCTCCAGATGGTTTCAGCCGGAGAAGAGACCGGTAAGTTAAGTGAATTGCTCTCCCACGTTGCGGATTATTACGATGAACAGGTGGATTACACCATTAGTAATTTAGTTTCCTTAATTGAGCCCATCCTGATCTTAGTTTTAGGTTCTGTGGTATTGTTTATGGCGTTAGGCATATTTTTACCGATGTGGAATCTCATGTCACTCTTTACAAGGAAGTAATAAAGCAGCATAATATAAGCGTAGTTAAAAAAATGGAGAATGATGATATGAAAAAGAACGCGGGCTTTACCCTAATTGAACTGATCATGATCATAGTTATTTTAGGCATTTTGGCCGTGGTGGCTGTGCCGAAGTACTTTAGCCTGACGACGTCGGCCAATCAGGCCGCGGAAGAAGGCGTGGTCGGAGGCGTGCGCTCAGGCATCCTGACTTATTTTGCCAACAATGCGCCAAATTATCCGCCAAGCCTGGATGCGGCAGCGACCGGCGCTTGCACGCCTACAAATGCTTGTTTTACCACTGTCCTTGCGCAAGGCGGAGTAACATCTTATTGGACTAAGACAGGCACTTATACTTATACCGGTCCAACCGGCATAACAACTTATACTTATACTCCCGCGACTGGAACGTTCGAATAATGGCGCGTATTTTAAAACATAAAGGGATAGCCCTGGTTGCCGCTATAATGCTTATAGTTTTTGTTACTATAGCGGTTTTAGGCGTAGTGCAATTTGTTATGCAGCGGCTTCAACAACAGCCTGTGGAAAAGGCGGCCCTTCAAAGAGTCTATTCGGCCCAGGCCGGAGTATATGATGCCATTTACAACTATTTTAACAACTATTATAGTGGAGGCACTAGTTACTTTTCCTTGGGGAAAACCAATATTGACGCCAATAACTTTTTTGTTTTAAGCGCAACAGCTGCAGGTTTGTTGCAGGTAAATACTTCTTTATCGGGATTAGATCGTAGCGGCGATAATGTCACAGGCTGGACTGTGCAGGATGTCACTAACTCTAATCCCATAACCATTACGGCCATGACTGTTTCTTGGAGCGGCGGGACGGCTTTATTGAGTATTTCCTTTAATAATAGTACGAAGTGGTCAGGAAACGTGTCATCAGGCACTACATTAGACAGGACTTACGGCTTTGCTGCTTTTACTCTTAACGCAACCCCTGCCCCTACTCTTTATAACAACAACTCGTTGAATTTCAGCGGCAGCATGTCAGGGGCGACGGTCAGCGTTATCTTTACCATGTCAGATGGGACAAAAAGCCAGGCGTTACAGATTTATAATAATGGCCCCACAAGCAACAATAATTTTACGGTTACCTCTCAAGGACAGACAACAGGCTCAAATGTAACCAGGTCGATCACCGCAACCTACAATGCCGCGACTGGGGCGATAACCAACTACACAGGGAGCGTGTTATGATAAAGTTAATATCCATAAACAAGAATAAAGGTTTTACTTTAATCGAGCTGATCATAACTATAGTGGTAACAGGGTTGATCGCCTTGCCGTTGGCGCTTTCCCTTAATGCGCAGATCAATGGCGCGGTTTCATCCGGAGCCTATACGACGGCCCTTAATCTGGCGCGATATGAAATGGAGCAGGTGAACAACACGCCCTATGCGAATATCTCAAGCGCCACTTATTCTAACTTTAAGGGGTATCCTTATAATGTTACTGTTACTGTGACCAATGTGCCGGGAAATGTCAATCCAGCGGCAAGCTTAAAACAAATCACGGTTAGCGTAACAAAAACAGGAAGCGCAACCGTGCTGGCTAGTTTGACTACCTATATTGGCAGTACTCCTAAATTACCGACTTCGTCATAAGAAAAATTAGTTCTAACAAAAAAAGAAGGGCTTCTTGTGTTATAGATATGGGCAAAAAAGCATTTACTCTCATCGAGTTAGTCATGATCATGGTTATCATCGGGATACTTTCTGTTTCCGGGGCTTGGCTGATGGTTTATTTTGTGCAGGACTCAATATATATCCCCAATCAGCTCAATACGGATTTGGTTGCCAACGAAGCCCTAAAAATTATGATCGAAGGTGATAGTTCTACTACGGGATTGCGTTTTAGCCAAGGAGTAACTGCTATTGCAGCTAATAGCATTACTTTTATTGGTACCGATCAGACCGGTCAACCTCAAAGCATAACTTATGAGCTAGATACCACAAAGAACATACTTTACCGTTCGATCAATGGCGGGGCAGATACGCAGATCCCTTATTATCCGGGAGTAAATATCTTTCCCAAAGGCGGCAACACGCCGTTGTTTACTTATTATGATGCCACCGGCAATGTTACCACTACTGCGGCCAATGTGAAAATGATTGCAATTAACCTGATCGCCCAAACCGGCAGCGGTTCATTTAATAATTGGCAGGGCCAATCAACGCAAAGCACGTGCGTTACGATCGGGCCTCCATTATAGTTTCACTAACTTGTTTTTTTAGCGTACCGCATCATAAAAAGGCATGGCTCAATTTTTACACAACCGGCGAAAATGCATCCTTGTCATTGAGTTTGGCAAGGCGGGCCTTAAGATCGCTTCTTTTTCGCGTTCTTCTTCGAAGCTGGAGCTTCTGGCTTACTCTTTGGAGAAATTAGAGCCTGGTCCGCAATCCAAAGTCCAGATCGTAAATTCTATCCGCGGTTTTCTAAACAAAAACTCCCTCTCGGCCAAAGAAGCGATCTTAAGCATTGCTGACCAGGATTCGGTAGCCATAAAATATTGCCTGTTGCCGGCTTTGAAGTCCAATGAGATCTTAAACGCGGCCATCTGGCAGCTTAAAGACGAGGTGCATTTTGATTTAAATGATGCCTACTCTGACTGGAGAGTAGTTAAGGAGTTTGTCGATGAAGAAGGGGCGCGCCATCAGGGGACCATCTTTGTCTTTGCCCGCAAAGAATTTGTCGAAGATCATCTTGCCTGCTTGTCTGGCGCGCACCTGCGCGCGTCAGCCATTGTCACGGGCGCTCTTAATTACTCTGAGATCTTAAAAGGGATGGCAGAGGATAAAGCCGTTTCTTCTGAAATAGTCCTGGATTTGGGGTGCTCGGATTCCTCGCTTAACTTGTATATTGATAAAAAACTGTATTTTATCCGTTACCTTCCGTTTTCAGTAGATAATTTGACACGTTCTTTGATCGGCACCCTGACCTCTGAAAGAGGCAAGGTTGAAGTAACTTCAAGCCTGGCCGAGGAGATCAGGGACAAGGTGGGGATTCCCGACGATGGATCTGTTTTTATTCACGACAATCTCCGGGCAAGCCAGATCCTTTCTTTGGTCCGTCCGGTTTTGGAAAGCCTGGTCAGGGAGATCAAACATTCGATGACTTACTTTACTTCCCAGCTGGAAGTAGCACAGCCGCAGATCATCCATATTTCCGGTTTTGGCGCAAAGTTAAAGAATCTGGATACTTATTTGGCCAAGGAGCTGGGGGTTCCCGTTTCCAAGCTTCCTTTCCCGGACATCATGAACACCGGCCGTGTCCGATCGGATCTGACAAAAGATCGCGGCCAATTAGTAAGCTGCGCGGGAGCGGTTTTATTAGCCAGAAGAGAAGCGGGCCTTCTGGCCGGTGACGTAAGGAAGCACTGGATCAAAAATATCCTATTAAAGCGCCTGGCGCCATTTGCGGTTGCCGTAGGCGCTGTAGTTTTATCTTTAATGCTTATTTCCTTGTTTACGTTCCCTATGTACAGCTATCGCTTAAAAGCGGCAAAAAGTTTTTTTGATGACAAAAAACAGCTTTTTTCTTTCTTTGAAAAAGCGCGTCTTGGGCTGGAACTAAAATATGAGATCTCCTTGCAGCGGGCCAATGCCGATGCGCTTTTAAATTTTATCAGCGAGTCCATCCCCAATGACTTACGTTTAGATGGGTTGGAATTAGACCAATACCACGGCCAGTTGATCCTTCAGGGCCAAGCGCGCAAGGACACACAATTAGATATTTTTATAAATAAACTCAAAGCCTCGGATCTTTTTGTAAATATTGAGCCTGCTAGTCTGTCAGGACAGGAATTTAAAATAAAATGCAAACTAAAATACTAATAAAAAAAATTATCATCCCGGCCATTATTTTGCTGGTTTGTTCGGCTTATTTTCTTGGGCTTAATTCTCGTCGGCGTCTGACGGGAGATGCCTTGTATTGGGAAAGCCAGGCCGCATTGACCAAGAGTCTTTTATCCGAGCTTAAGTCCAAGCAAGCGGTGGAGGGCCTCTTAAAGGACCAAGCCCGGGCGCCGCGTCGACTAATAGTTATGCCGCAAAACCAGGATACGCTCGCGGTGGTTAAAAATTACGCTCAGCGGATGAATATCCGGATCATTGATATGAAGCCGGATCCGGGCCAGCCGGAAAACAATGACACATTCATCCTTAATTCACGCGTTGTTAAGACTTTTGTGATAGACATAGAGGCAGAGTCCGGATATATGAATCTTGTGAGATACTTTGATATGCTTTACAAGGTTACGCCGGGTTTTTATTCTGTAGAGAAGCTAAAGATCAGTGAGTCAAAGATTGACCCGGACAGATCTAAAGTGTCCATGGAGTTAAGATTTTATAGCCTATGACCATGATAAAAATGAGCAAGAAAGATAAAATTGAATTGATCCTAACGATCATTTTGGCCTTGATCTTTATTGTGCTATTGTTTGCTTTCACCCATAGGATCCAAGGCAGGAGTTACATGCCTAAGCATATTTCGTCCGGGATGTTTTCGGCGGCAGAGCATTTTAGGTATGATCCGAAACGCGATTACGGCACGTCTTTGATCTTAGATAAAACTTTTGGCGGGAGGGCCGCGGTCGAGCGTGATCCTTTCTCCTTTAGTTCTTCAGAACAGACCAATGCAATGGTTGCTTCCGACCTGTTCCTTAAGGGCATAGTTTGGAATCCGGATAATCCTTATGCGATAATCAATGACCGCCTTTTGAGGGCGGGAGACACCATCGGCGGATTTAAAGTTGAAAAGGTCCTGCAGGATAGCGTGGTCCTGGAGAATGGAGCTTCACGTTTAGAATTGAAAGCAAGTCAATGATCCTTTTGATGACGAAAAGCGGAGGGAATAAATGAATAAATTGAAACTCATAGCAGGAGCAGTCTTGGTTTTATCTTTATGTTGTTCGCGTAGTTATGCCGCCACAGGGTATATCGAATCCCTGAAATTTAAAGATACGGATATCCACATGGTTTTACAGGCGATCGCCGATGAGGCCAACAAAGAAGGGGAAAATATTAATATTATCACAACCCCGGACGTGGAGGGGCTTGTATCCATCGATCTTAAGAATATAGACTGGCGCACGGCATTAGAGGTCATCCTTAAGAGTTACAACTATACCTATACGCAGCGCGGGGATGTCGTCACTGTATCCGGAGCGCAGCCCCAAGCCGTTGCGTCCAAATCAAAGATGGAATTGTTTAAGTTTAAATATTTATATGCCGATGTCGCTAAGAATTTTATTCTTCCCCTTCTTTCCGCGGATGGAAAAGTTTCTGTTTTGGGCGTATCCGCGGACAAGATATTGGATTCTACAGAGGCGACGTCTTTGGCAAATACGCCTACGGGCAACGGCACAGCCGTGACAAACATGAATACTTTAAGCGGGTCAACGACGAAAAGCGCGCCGGGCCATTCTAAGATCTTGGTTATTTATGATACACAGGAAAAGCTCGACCAGATCAGCACGATATTAAGCGAGCTGGATGTTATGCCTAAGCAGATCTTGATCCAGGCGATCATTATGGAGGTGGACCGCAATACCCTTAGGGATATTGGTTTTGAGTGGGGCACAAATATCTCGGCCGGCTCCGGTGCCAGTGTTGCCGTTAGTAATCTAAGTCTCAGTGGGAATGGAACTAATGGCGTTACCCCAAGCGTCTTTAATCCAATGGAGGGGACCTCTTTTACGGGAACATATCCTTATCAGGCAGGTCTTCAGGTTTTATTCCAGCAACTTACCGGATCCAGGCTCCAGGTGCTGGTACATGCCTTGGAGGAGGATGTGCGCACCAACACGCTTTCTAAGCCGATCATACTGGCTTCCAATAATCAATTAGCCTCTATTTTAGTAGGGACACAGTTCCCTATCCTTCAAACTTCAACCAGCACCTACAGCTCCGATGTTGTAGGCGGATCATTACAGGAGTATTTAAATATTGGCATACAGCTGCAGGTCAGGCCGCAGATCTGCGGCGTTAATGATGAATACATCAATTTACTGATCCATCCAATCATATCCAGCTATACCACTACTGTTAATGTGTCCACAAGCGGAGGCTCTTCCACAGGCTTGACGCTTCAATATCCCATTATCGATACCAGGGAAGCGCAAACCCAGATGATATTAAAAGACGGCGAATCCATTGTCATGGGAGGGTTGCTTAAGAATATAAAAAACAAAGAAGACCTGGGGATCCCTTTCTTAAGCAAGATCCCATGGATAGGCAATCTTTTTAAGCGCAATACAAAGGACAACAGCAAAACCGATCTGATGATCTTCATCACCGCCAAGATCATCAAGCCCGGAGAAGTTTTACCGCAAGAAGTTTTAAAGACGGACCAGATCAAAGGACAGTTCAAAGAGAAGGCCGGTGAGAACGAAGACAGTCCTTAATTTCGATCAATAAATATGTATCTTGATTTCCTAAATTTTTACGAATTAAAAAGGTCCGCTTTTAATGTCACCAGCAATCCGGATTTCTTTTTTGAGAGCCATTCCCACCAGGAAGCGATTGCTTCGTTATTGTTCGGCATTCAGGAGAGAAAAGGCATCATCCTGATCACAGGAGAGGTGGGCACCGGCAAGACTACGTTGTGCAAGGCGCTCTTTAATAAACTGCCTGCTCAGGTAAAGATCTCCCTGATCCTTAATCCATATTTCAGCGAGGTGCAGCTGCTTAAGGCCATAGCCGAGGATTTCGGTTTGGTGATCAAAAGCGCAAACAGGCTGAACATTGTCAAAGCCATCAATACTTTTTTGATGGATCTAAACTTAAATAACGGTAATGCGGTCTTAGTGATCGATGAGGCCCAGGACCTTAGCAGCCGGCAATTAGAGCAGATCAGGCTGCTTTCGAATTTGGAGACAAAAGACGAAAAGCTGCTCCAGATCATTTTAGTAGGCCAGCCGGAGTTAAAAGAAAAGGTCAGCCAGTATGACTTAAGGCAGATCTATCAGAGGATCGTTGTCAAACATCATCTGACGCCGCTCTCGGATAGCGAGGTCAAAGACTACATTGATTTTAGATTGCAAAAGGTCGGACGGGGCAATGTCATCATTCCTCCCGAAGCGTATAAAATGATCTATGATTTCTCTAAAGGCATTCCCCGCCTGATCAATATCCTTTGTGAACGCGCGCTCATCCTGGGTTTTATCCGCCAGAACAAGGTTTTAACTGAAGAAATATTTTCAACATGTATTGAAGAGGTCAGATGAGCATCCTTTATGACTATTTAAAAGTTTTAGAAAAAAAAGGGGCGAGGCAAGAGGCAGGCCCGCAAGCCGCGATA
>CAYNGE010000046.1:0-9477 GCA_964396865.1 uncultured Planctomycetales bacterium | reverse complement strand
GTCATTATCATTGATGAATGCCACCGCTCAATCTATAACCTGTGGAAACAGGTATTGGATTACTTTGATGCTTTTTTGATTGGGTTAACTGCAACACCTTCCAAGGGAACAATCGCTTTTTTTAATAAAAATCTCGTAATGGAATACACTCACGAAGAAGCTGTAACGCAGAATATCAATGTGGATTTTACTGTTTATGATATCAGGACAAGGATTACTAAAGGCGGTTCAACGATTCCCAAAGGCGAGGTGGTCCAGAAAAGAGACAAACGAACCCGCCGCAAGAAATGGGAACAGCTTGAAGATGAAGTAAAATATACTGGTGATCAAGTTGATCGTGATGTTGTCTCCAAAGATCAGATAAGGACAATTATCCGTACCTTTAAGGAACGGGTTCTGACAGATATCTTCCCTGGCCGGAAGCATGTGCCCAAGACCTTGATTTATGCTAAAGATGATAATCATGCCGAAGAAATCGTGCAGATAATAAGGGAAGAGTTTAATGAGGGGAATGATTTCGCTGTGAAAATCACCTATAAGACCGAAGGTGAAAAGCCTGAAAATTTGATCCGTCAATTCAGAAATGACTTCAATCCCCGAATCGCCGTGACCGTTGATATGATTGCAACAGGTACAGACATTAAACCTCTTGAAATTGTTTTTTTTATGAGGGCTGTAAGAAGTAGAAACTACTTCGAGCAGATGAAGGGCAGGGGCGTGCGCGTTATGCGTAATGATGACTTTATGGCAGTGACCCCGGATGCGGTTGCCAAGGAAAGATTTGTCATTGTTGATGCGGTTGGCGTGACCGAGCTTGGAGAGCTTAGCGATACAAGTCCATTGGAACAAAACCCTACTGTTTCTTTTGAAAAATTGCTTAAATCCATCCGGTTCGGGAAACCAACACAAGAAAAACTCTCTTCAATCGCTGGAAGGCTTACTCGTTTAGAGGGCAAGCTGAACGAAGATCAAATTAAAGAGATTCATGATCTTACAGGGGGCAAATCATTATCTGATTATGCCCACGATTTCATCGTTGCTATTGATGAAGACCGTATTGTGGAACACGTTCAGAAAGAAAAAGGGCAAAAAGGTCAATATGAAGAATATAAACCTACTCAAAAAGAACTCAAGGAAACCTCTGAAAAACGTATGATTGAAGCGATCAAGCCTTTTGTTGGAAACGGCAAGTTAATGGAAAGATTACTTCAATTAAAAGCTGAAACTGAACAAATCCTTGATGATGTGTCTGTAGATGAGGTCATAACAGCAGGATACTCACCTATAGCAACAGAGAAAGCAAAAGGCATTATCAAATCCTTTAAGGAATTTATTGAAAAGAATAAAGATGAACTTGATGCTCTTCAGGTCTTTTACAGTAATAAGAAGTTACACTGGAAGGCTCTAAAGGAGTTAGCGAAGAAGATTGAGACGCCGCCTTATTGCCTAACTCCCGCCAAAATTTGGCAAGCGTATAAACAATTGGAAAGTTCAAAAGTACATGGGTTATCGAGAAATAAAATTCCGGATTTTATTTCACTGCTGAAATTTGAACTGGGCAAGGAAAATGAACTTGAACCCTTTACCGATACCGTTGACAAACGATTTGGGCGATGGCTATCAGAACAAAGAGCAATGGGAGTATCATTTACTCAAGATCAATTGAGATGGCTTGAGAAGATTAAGAATCATATTGCCGAATCTATAGAAATTACTACTGATGATTTCGAATACGCACCATTTGATCAGATGGGTGGACTTGGTAAAGCGTCAAAGGTATTTGGGAACCGTTTCGATAAAATCATTGAAGAATTAAGTAAGGAATTGGTTTCATAGTATGCAGAAATGGCTTGATACAACATTAGGTGATGAATTTAAAATCGTTATGGGGCAATCTCCAGCTTCAGAATACTATAACGATAAAGGAAAGGGGCTTCCGTTTTTTCAAGGGAAAAAGGAATTTGGCGAATTATATCCGAATATTGAAGTGTGGACAACACAGGCAACGAAAAGAGCGAATGAAGGTGATGTATTATTATCAGTTAGGGCTCCTATAGGAGATGTAAATATTGCCCCTAAAGAGTGTGGAATCGGCAGAGGGCTTGCTGCAATTAAGCCTGATGACAATACTTGCAGTAAATTTATTTTGTATTTGCTAAAAGCTAAAGAGAATGAATTAAAGAAGAGGGGCGCTGGAGTTACTTTTAGCGCAATTACTAAACCGAATTTGTTATCGTTGCCAATTAGAGTACCTTTGGGAAAACATGGACGGGATAAAATTGTCGAACTAGTTGAAACTCAGCTGACCCGTCTTGATGCAGCCATAAAATCGCTTAGGACAATTAAGGTTAAACTCAAGCTCTACCGGATGAGCATTTTAAAATCAGCCTTTGCCGGGGACTATACAAAAGAATGGAGAAGATTGAATTCAGGAAAGTTAATAAAGATTAACGAAATAATAATTGAGATTGAAGAAAATAATAAAATAAAATGTGGTAAAGATAAACCTGGAAAGTTGCCTGATTTTAAGAAGAGTATTTTAAACAATCTTCCTAATGGTTGGTTTTGGGTTGAGGCACACAAAATTTGTTCTTCTGTTAGAGATGGTACTCATGATACGCCTTCCTATGTTGAAGATGGAATTCCTCTGATCACGTCAAAAAATCTTAGTCCAAGAGGTATTGATTTATCTAAGATTAAATTTATCTCCAGAGTTGACCACGAAGAAATAAAGAAACGTTCTGGTGTTGAAAAAAATGATATTCTTTACGCTATGATTGGAACAATAGGCAACCCTACATTAGTCGATATGGATTTTGAATTTAGTATCAAAAATGTTGGTTTATTCAAGAAGAATGAGAGATTTTTTATACCACAATATTTAAAATATTGGCTTGAGAGTTCTGTTTGTTTGAATTTACTAAAAAAAATGAATCTAATTAAAGGCACAACTCAACAATTTATTCCTTTAGGCCATTTAAGAATACTACCTGTGCCATATTGCATTATTTCTGAACAAGAATATATTCTAAACGAAATTGAGTCTCGTTTTTCAGTAATTGATAAACTTGAAGTAACCGTTGAAAATTCGCTACAAAAGACAGAGAAGCTACGTAAATCGATTTTGAAATCAGCATTTGAGGGAAAATTCATAAATGATTTGTAGTTTTAAGGGAGTGCATTGCGTATGCAAAAGAAGATAAAAGAAACCTATTTAAAGCGATTAGATGAATTGATCACTAAGGGAGAAGCAATAATCAAAAATGTGCATAGAGATCAGAGCACATTTGCAGGCATAGTAGAATATATAGACCATAATGCCGCTAATACCTGGAGAACTAATTGTTTTAATTTGCTGTCACAAATTAAGCCCAAAGATGATTATGCATTTGTAAGCATTAATTCACCTTGGAAAGGGATGGATTCACACAAGGATCGTGCAGAGAAAATTTTATCTTTTATGCGTGCTATAAAAGAGGATTTTCAGAAAGGCTTTCTGGATTCTCTTTCAGAACAAATAGAGGCAGCTTTAGTCTGTGATTATATGAGCATGGCAGAAAGCCTTTTAAATGATCCTGACGCAAAGAAAACCGGAACGGATCATATCCCTGCAGCAGTATTGGCAGGCGCTACCTTGGAACATGCCTTAAGAACTCTATGCGATAGAAATGGTATTAGTACTCAGAAAGGCGGTGGTGATTTTAAAACTTTGAATCCATTGATTGATGATTTGAAAGCTGCTGCTCTTTTTAACGAATTGAAAGCCAAACAACTGCGCTCATGGGCTGATATTCGAAACGCTGCTGCTCATGGACGTTTTAAAGATTTTTCGCGTGATGATGTGTCGAATATGATTGTAGGTATTAATCAATTTTTAGCAGATTTTATGTAAATGAAATAAACAAGCTGCGAAAGCATATAAGACCAAAAGGTGATTAAAATGTCTGATTCAAAGCAACTCGTCAATAAATTATGGAATTACTGCGATATTCTGCGTGATGACGGTCTTTCCTATGGTGATTATGTTGAGCAGTTGACTTTTCTTTTATTTCTTAAAATGGACGATGAGAGGTCAAAGCCGCCGTATAGCAAAAAATCTGAAATCCCTAAGAATCTAAACTGGCAGTCGCTCATTAAAGAGGACGGTGCTGAACTTGAGACGCAATATATCAGGACATTATCTGAACTTGGGAAACAGGAAGGAATTATTGGTGTTATATTCAGGAAAGCTCAGAATAAAATTCAAGACCCTGCCAAGCTAAGAAAATTGATCGCAGACCTTATTGATCGTGAAAATTGGCTTAGTCTTGAGGTTGATGTTAAAGGCGATGCATATGAAGGGTTGCTGGAAAAGAATGCCGCTGACGTGAAGGGTGGAGCAGGACAGTATTTTACTCCAAGGCCGCTGATTAACGTAATGGTGAAGGTGATGAAACCTGAACCTGGTATGAAGATTCACGATCCTGCCTGCGGAACTGGTGGATTTCTTTTATCAGCTTATAACTATATTGTTAAGAATCACAAGCTAAACAAAGACGAAAAGCATGACTTAAAACATAATACCTTTACGGGTAATGAGATTGTGCCGCTCGCAGCACGTTTGTGTGTAATGAATCTTTACTTACACGGTATTAACGGTGAAGAAACACCCATTAGTCCTGATGATTCATTAAAGAAGAATCCAGGAGGCATCTATGACATGGTGCTTACCAATCCGCCGTTCGGCAAGAAATCATCCGAAAAGATCATAACCCAAGAAGGTAAAGCCGAAAGTCAGAGTCTAGTGGTCCTGCGTGATGATTTTTGGGCCCAGACCAATAACAAACAGCTGAATTTTCTTCAACATGTAAGAAGCATTCTTAAGATTAATGGAAGAGCCGCGATAGTTTTACCTGATAACGTATTATTTGAAGGCGGGGCTGGCGAAACTGTTAGAAAGAAACTCCTTCAGACGTGTGACCTGCATACGATTTTAAGACTTCCTACAGGCATTTTTTATGCTCAAGGTGTAAAAGCTAATATCCTTTTCTTTGATAAAAAAGAAGCTTCCAAAGACACCTCGACAAAGAAAGTTTGGATATATGACCTACGAACAAATATCCATTTTACTCTGAAGGAAAATACTCTAAAGGAAGAATCGCTTGATGATTTTGTAAAGTGTTATAATCCAGACAACCGATTTGACAGGAAAGCTACGTATTCAACCAAGAATCCAGAAGGTCGCTGGCGTTGTTTTGAGATTGACGAATTACTCAAGCGAGATAAGATAAATCTCGATATTTTCTGGATTAAAGATGAAAGTCTTGATGATGTTGATAATCTTCCTGATCCAGATGTCATTGCAAGCGAGCTCGTAGAAGATCTGCAAGATGCCTTGGAACAACTGCAAGAAATCGCTGAGGATTTAGTGAGTGGGAAGAAATGAGAATAAGGATAATGGGATGAATTTTAATTTAAAAGAAATGTACAGCTATCTTTTATCGCATACTTTTCCTGGATTATTATTCTTGGTAGAAATATTAATCTTTTTACATTTTACTATTTGCCCAAATATCTTTAGTAAATTAATGGGGATGGTAGAGCATGGCTCTGGTATTTTAATAATAGGCGGCTATGCTTTTTCTACTCTTTTGGGCACAATGCTTGATGGAGTTCAACATTTTATATTTGATTTTTTTGTAGATATGGAAGGTTGTTGTAAAAATTATAATGAAACGCTTAAGAAAAATGAGAAAGACGCGAATGCAAAATATTTAGCCTTAAATAATGAGGATAGCCGGATAAAGGCCTATGAGCACTTTATTGATGATGATCTTTGGTATCCTTATGAAGCTTATTCAAATATTATTGTAGCAATGGTTTTTGGTTTAATATTATTAGTTATGGGTTCACTGTTTGGTTTTTGGGTGGGATTTGGAATAATATTTTTTATTATTCTTGGAGCTCTTTGTTTTGAAGCCCAATATACCTATCAGTTATGTGAAGGTGAATCTAAAGAATTTTTTAAGAATAAGGATCAAAATGTTTGAAGTTGAGATTGTACATAGCATTAATGAAAATCTTATACTAGAAATAGTTTGCATTGATCGGGATTCATTCCCAGAAGGATGGGTATTCAGTGATGCAAAAGAATATTTTAGTGGAATACTCAAAAATGAAAATTGCATCCGTGTCATATTAAAAAATGATGAGAAAATAGTAGGCTATCTTTTGGCGATTCCTCATAATGTTGCAAGAAAAGATTTAGAAGAGGATGATCCCTTAATTCAGGAAGACGCTTCAAAGTATTATATAGAAAGCGTAGCTATTTTACCTGCATATAGGGGAAGAAATGGATTGTCGGAAATGTTGCGGGTACTCATTGAAAAATTAAGGGAAAAAGGTATTTATAAGCTTTCTATGCACGCCAGGGTTTCGAATAAATTTAGCGATTTTATTCAAAGAAAAATGAAGGTTACGCAGATAAGAAGAATTGAGAAATGGAAATATTATAATTATCAAGAACCTACTGATTACATTGAAGCGACCTATAACGGAGGAGAAAGATGACTATAAAAAAACACATCCCTTCATTTAAGCAAATTTCTGTAATTGTACCTAAAAATCCTTTTGTTCAGAAAGAGTTACAAGAAAAAAAGCATTGTTTGTGCGCTTTAGATGTTGTTGATCTTATGGAATGGTGGCCTGGAATGCCGCATACTCCCCATCGAGATGCTACTAAAGTAAAAGCAATCCAGCGTTCTCTTGATTGGAAAAGAGTAGCACAAATAGCAGCGTATCTTCTTCAGAAAGAAATAGTCGATGTTCCGAATAAAATTGATAAATATTTTCGTAGTATTTATGAGCCTAAAAAGAATGAACCTGGACGCGAATGGCCCCCACATATTTCATATGCTATAGCACCAGCTAAGAGTGAATTTCCGACCTTTTCTAATGTTCTTATTCATGTCAATGGAGCTGATATTGACACCAAGGGACAAAAAGAAGGAGCGGGTAATTTGAAATTCGATGCTGCTGATCCTAACCTTTATTTTTCTGTAATAGATGGTCAGCATCGTATTAATGGAGCATACCTTGCGGTTATGCTTCTTCGTGAAAAAGATCCAAAAGAAACATGGGAAATTCCATCCGAAGTCTTTATTGATCTCGATATATTGGGACAGCCACCTAAGAACCAAGCTCAAATTTTTATTGACGTAAATTTGAATCAAAAGAAGGTTGATCGCTCTTTAGTTGCAGACTTATATCCTACAACTCGTGGTGAAAGAGATGCTATTGATCATAAAGAACGAGCTCAAGATATAGGTAGAAAATTGATGCTTGAAAGCGGGCCTCTTGTAGGAATGATTCAAATCCCTGGGATAAAATATGGAGTTAAAGACGTAATTACTTTGGCAACATTAAATAATGCAGTTGAGAATATTATTCCTGCATTAGAGAAAGGTGGTTTAATTGGACTTGAAATGCAAACCGAATTTTTAGCCCAATCTCTCACCTCATGGTTGGAAGCTTCAGGTCGTTTTGAAAATAAAGAAAATGTTAAACTTAAAGAGCTAAACCCAGAAAATGTTGCTTATCAAGGCCGAGTTTTAGTTTCAATTTTAACTCTGGTTCCAGCAATGATTTGGAAGCTCCGAAAAGAAAAAATACAGGTAGTCTCAATAAAAGCTCAAGAACATTTAACTCGATGGCTATATCAAATTGCAGAAAATGCCAAATTGTTGAAAGACGGAGTGTTTATTGGAAAAGGAGAGTTTAAAAATCGAAAATATCTTGGCAGTGGAGGTGCGGGTTTACTTCGGGATACGTTATGGGCTGCAATGAAAACAAAACAAGATTTACGTAAAATTAAACCAGAAAAGATTACTAATATTGCTGAAACTGTACGAACGATGATTTATAAATCTCTCGGAGTTTAAATTATGAGTAAAGAAGCTATAAGCCAGATCGAAGATATGTTTGAAGATCTTAATAGGCGTTCCGCTCGTTCTTTCCCTGTCCCTGGTACGCTTTCAAGTATCCTTGAAAAATCAATTGATCCGAAACAGCAAGTTCAAAATATAAGAGCATCTTCAGAAATATTGACTACTTTTGCCACTGCAGCTGTTGAGATGTGGTTTAGGTCACTGCATAGTTTTCTTATATCAGCATCTCTTACTGAAGCTAGTCCCATTTGGGCTTCTGTTGCAGGTTATTATTCTAGTCATTATTCTATTCGTGGATTCGCACATCTATTTGGAATTTTCCAATTATATAAAATAAAAAGAATTGTTTTTTTAGAAAAACAAAATAATCGATATGTTTGCCGGGTTGAACAAAAAGGAGACCTTAGAGAACATAGATTTTATTGGAAAAGTGTTAGTGAGCATCCTATGATTGCGGGCGATCCATTTTTTTATCCCAATTTAGACAGCATACCTAAATCTGATGTTTCCCATAGAAATAAAACTAATTATTGGGATCATCTTAATTGTTTTCCAAATTTTCGTCCACTTGAACAAGAGGTGCTTAGCCAAAGGGTAGAGCGAATTGCTAATATACAATTTTCTGATGTGCCCGTCCCAGATGCGGATCAGTTTCCTGACATTGAAAATGTTCAGACTATTGCATATCATCGTATAGTTAAATTTAGAAGGTGTTTGGATGAGGTTCTAAAATCAAAAAATCGTTTTTGGAGTGTAAATCGTCAGCCCTCATGGTGTCCATCTAAAATGAAGTTTAATGTGGCTGATCCTGTCTATCTTGCATTGTATAAAAAGAATTAATGAAATACATGGGCTCAAAAAGAGTGATGTTGCAAAATGGCTTGGGTTCTATGATTCAAGACGAATCAAAGAATGCCAAGCGTATAGTTGATCTGTTTTGTGGATCAGGGGCAGTGGTTGGGTTTGCTGCTCATAACACAAAACTTCCAATTTTGGCTATTGATCTTCAAAAATACTCAGTAGTTTTGGCGGAATCTTTTTTGGGAAGAACTACCCCTTTTAATGTTAAAGATTTAGCAATAAAGTGGCTTTCAAAGATTAAGGATCAACGTTCACGGTCATTATTATGGAAAAAAGCAAAGAATTTATCTTTTAAAATTGATATGCGAGCTATCAGAAAATATGTAGAAGAATGCCGTCTATTATGTGAAGAAGAATCAAAAATTGGTCCTATTTGGAATTCATATGGCGGTCATTACTTTAGTCCGGAACAGGCATTAACCTTTGATTATATGTTGAAGGATTTACCTGATAATAAAATCGAGAACAATATTTGTAGAGCTGCTGTTATCATTGCTGCGATGCGATGTGTTGCCGCTCCTGGGCATACTGCACAACCTTTTCAACCTACAAGAACAGCTAAGAAATTTATTATTGAGTCTTGGAGACGTGATCCATTAGATGGGTGTAAAAAAGCGTTAGATGAAATTTGTCCCCTACATGTTAAAACGTTAGGTAAGGCGTTTGTAGGAGATGCTGTTAAGGAAGCAGG
>CAYNGE010000045.1:0-9508 GCA_964396865.1 uncultured Planctomycetales bacterium | reverse complement strand
CGTACACCATTCTTGAATAGGAGAGAAAAATCATGAAACTTATTATTGCTATTATTCAACCTTACCGCCTGGAAGAAGTCAAACAGGCTTTATACGCCGCCAATGTTAATTTGATGACCGTCAGCGAAGTGCTCGGCCATGGACGGCAAAAAGGCGTGACTGAATATTATCGAGGGGTCAAAGAAACCGGGAATCTCTTAAGGAAAGTCCGCCTGGAGATCGCGGTGAACGAAAACTTCGTCGAACCGACCATTAAGGCCATCACTAAAGGCGCTAAAACAGGGAAAACCGGCGATGGTAAGATCTTTATATTGGACCTCAAAGAATGCATCCGGATCCGTACCGGCGATCACGGCGAGGAAGCCATCGGATAAATAAATGGTGACGTCTACCAATTAATTTAATTGGTAGACGTCACCATTTATTTACTCCTCCCACACGACAGCTTCAGATGAAGCAACTGCCGCTGGCTGGGATTCTGCCGGCTTTTCACCGGAAGGTGAGGCCGGGTCCACGCCAGCGGCATTATTTTGCCTTTTAGGCATGAAATGGACGGCGTTAGCCGAGATCCTGACGCGGCTTTGGGTCTTGCCGTCTTTCTCCCAGCGGTCCTGCCGCAGACGGCCTTCCACAATAATGCCGCTGCCCTTCGTCAAATATTTGGCGCAATTTTCAGCAGCCGCCCCCCACACCTCAACGTCAAAATAAGAGACCTCGGTTACCTTCTCGTTATTTTTAGTATACACACGATTGTTGGCAATAGAGAGGCTGCACACCGCTTTTCCCGAAGATGTGAATTTCATTTCCGGGTCCCGAGTTAGATTGCCCATTATATTTACGCTGTTAAGGCTCATGCGTCGCTCCTTGGCAAATTTAGAATTTGTTCGGTTGATGGTCCACGAGGGTAATAATATTTCTGTCGGGAGAAGAGCTGTCGTATTGGATCGTTACAGGATCGCCTCGTTCGATATCTATGGACGCTATGGGCATAGTATCCCGGAATAATCTTGCTTCAACATGAATATGAAACAACATATTCCCCTCAGCTGTCTGAACATGGATAACGCCGCCTTCGGGATCCACCTTAGTGACCTTCCCATCAACAGTGATGATCTGCGGATTTAGGACCTCCGTCTGACAATAGGCTTTGCCGGATGCCAAGACTGCGCTCAATAAAATAAAAGCGATCAATTTATATTTAAACATTCCCTCTCCTTTTAGAAATTCGGCCTTTATTTGTGTAGTTTACTCCAAACAAAAATCCGTTGCAATTATTCTTGTTTAAATCTTGATCTTCCTCCACTGCAGCCATTCCCCGCTGATATCTATCATGCCAAGTAGAAAAGCAATGATCATTAATACCGCCATTTTCGCATCTATCTTCTCATGATGCAGCCATAACTCTTCTTTTAAATGAAATGCAATGACAAGGATGATCATCCAAATGAACAATTTATACTCTTGGCTTTTAATTAAACGCCTAAAACTAAACGGCCATTTTTCGCCTTCCCGATAAGGAAAGATCGTCGGTGCTATAGCGGGGACCTTATTTTTATAATTGATATATTGATCTTTAAACTTATGCTCCATTATTTGTTCTTCTTTTTTAATGGTCCGGTAATAGACAACTGACATGACCAAAAAGAATAGCGCGCCTATGAAATAGAGCTTAAGCATGATAATAAAACCCAAAGCAAGAAGCATCGTTCCCAGATAAAGAGGATGCCTTACAAAAGCGTAAGGACCGGAAGTGGTGACTTTTTCTGACTTGATGGCATACCCGTTGGCCCATACCCTCAAGAATAAGCCGGTTAAAATAAA
This sequence comes from uncultured Planctomycetales bacterium, assembly GCA_964396865.1. Classification (GTDB taxonomy): domain Bacteria; phylum Omnitrophota; class Gorgyraeia; order Zapsychrales; family Fredricksoniimonadaceae; genus JABDGZ01. The sequence continues at coordinate 7,687 of CAYNGE010000045.1, read as the reverse complement.
CCAGATCCCGGTCCTTAAGGACTGATCGTCGGAATTGGCAAAAAGAATGACATAAATGCCGAAAGGATACAGGATCGCAAAACGTAATTTCAACCACCGTTTCCATCTATCTTGAATGCTCATCTTGGTATATCCCCTTTTAGGCTCTTCTTTAGTTTTCGCAGATATATCCGGGCAAAGGCCTCATACGGCATTGACCATCAAACTTTTTCTTTACCGGGTAACCCAGTTCCTTTAAACCGAAAGCTAAATACGGCCTTTGCTGAATTTCAGGATCAGGCAAGACCATGCCGGCTGTTTCTATTTTCAGCCTGCCATAAACTATCAAGTCAAGGTCAATGGTCCTGGAGGCATACTTGTCTTTATTTCTACTGCGGCCCAGCAGAGCCTCGATCTTCCTTAATAAATTATATTTTAACTCTTTGGGCCCAAGATCCGTCGAGATCGCTGCAACACAATTGTAGTAGTCGGGCTGATCTTTATTTAATTCCGGAGAGGTCCGGTAAACGGTGGAGATCCCCGTCACTATTTGACGTCCCATCAATATGCGAATGGCTTTAGCGATATTCTGCCGCGGCCTGATGTTAGATCCCAGGCTAATATAAGCCGTATTCACATATCACGCCTTTTTAAAACGGATGATTTCCACACCGACACTTTTCGCGAAACGGAGCGCTGAAGGCTTTTCTACCCTTACTTTTATTTGCACCGCTTTAGGCTCCTTAAGGCAGCAGACGGCGATCGCTTCAGCCAGCGCTTCAATTAAGTGATAATTTGATCTTTCTATCAAACTTAATATTTTCTTTTTTAATGCCCGGTAATCGAGCGCTTCCCGAAAACGGTCGGTTTTGCCGGCTTTTTGTATGTTGGCCCCAATATCCAAATTAACGACCACATCTTGTTTTTCACGGCGTTCATCCGCGCCTAAACCGATGATACAGCGGGCACGAAGGTCCGTTATAAAAATATGATCTATCGGCTCTTCCTTTAAGATAATGCCTCCTTTGGCCCTTATAGGTTATTATGATAGCATTCGTAATAACGAAAATCTTGCTTTAATTTTATTTATTTTATATTTTTATAAACAACAAAACTCAAGAGAGAAATGTGCGGGCCTGGGTTTGAAAATCCGTTATGTATTTTAAAAGCTTCGTGACTTCCCGGAGACCTGCCAAACGATACTCGGCCGCTGAAAGTTTTGATGCTCCCACAAAGACCGTGATCCCTTTATTTTTAAGTGCTTTAAAAGCATCCTCATCAGTGGTGTCATCTCCAATATAAACCGCAAGGACATTGTCATAACCCTTCATCATTTCTTGTTTATTCAATAACCAAAGCGCCGCTTCCCCTTTATTCCACTTGATGGGAGGCAAGATCTCCAGCACTTTCTTACCCGCAAGGACCCTGATTTTATTAAGTTGAAGGAAAATATCGCAAGTCTGATCAATGATCTTCCTGACTAAGGGTACTTGCCTTAAAGCAACCCGGCGATAATGCACACTTAAGCTGACCTCTTTGTCTTCGATCAATACGCCTTTGATAACAGAAAGTGTCAGGGTCAGTTCATTTTTAATGTGTTTCATCACTGGCACGGTATCCGTGGGCACCAGACTTTTAAAATACATTAAAGGGCCTTCCATGTCCCAGCCGTGGTTAGCTATATAAGTGATCCCAGGGACGCCCACCATCCTCTTAAGGTCTTCCATCGCCCGGCCGCTAATAATGACTAATTGGCACCTGGGATTTCCCGCCAGACCACGAAGGAGCCTTTTGTTTTCCGTAGGTAAAAGGGCATCCCGGGGAGTTTGGGCAATGGGAGCCAGGGTGCCGTCATAATCCAAAAAAAGTAAAATGGTTTTATCCCTTGCTTCCCTGTAAAACCTTTCCTGAAGCTGAGAAAAACCTTTCAAGCAGACTCTCCTGTTCTTTAAATTCAATTTTCAATAAATTCGACAGGATCTTCCCCGACCAGCGAAAAATATTATTTTCCCGGACGATCTGGCGCATTTTCACCATCCTCTTGTGGGCCTCTTCTTCGGGCATATTCAAAGCCTGGTACAAACGTTCGCTTAACTGATCGCTGTCATAAGGATTGACCAGGATGGCGTCGGTCAACTCATAAGCTGAGCCGGTAAATTCACTTAATACCAATACTCCCGACTCATCGCACCGGGCAGAGATAAATTCTTTAGCCACCAAATTCATGCCGTCATGCAGGGAGCTTACTATACAAACCCTGGCCATACGGTATAAGATCAATAATTCGGATAAGGACGCGTGATGGCGATAAAAAATGATAGGGCTCCAGTTGAAAGTGGAATATTTCCAATTGATCTCTTCGACTAATTTGTCGATCTCATCGTTGATCGCTTTATATTTGGGGATATGGATGCGGCTTGTGACGCCTATCTGCAGGAAAACGATCTTCTCCTTAAGTTCCGGATGTTTTTCAAGCAATAGATCAATGGCGCGTAATCGCTCCGGAATGCCTTTAGTATAATCAATACGGTCGACCCCTAATAAGATCTGGCAATCATCCAAACGGAATTCTTGCAGCTGTTCTTTCTTCAAATTTTCAAAATCCAGCCCTGATGCTTCTTGGTCGATCCCAACGAAATCGACACTGATAGGATAAGGCCTGACAAATGTCTCATGGCCCTGACGGACCACGGAAAAACGCTCATGATCGATCTTGCTTTCCAACTGCCGGTCGACAACGTCGATAAAATTATTACAGTGGTAACGCGTATGAAAACCTATCAGGTCATTGGCCAATAATCCTTTTAAGATCTCATTTTTCTGCGGACAGATGCGAAAGGATTCATAGCTGGGCCATGGAATATGCCAAAAAAAAGCAATGATAAATTGGTCCGGCGCCATTGCTCTTAGCATTTTAGGCAGCAAACACAAATGATAATCATGGATCCATATCAGCGCTTTGCGCGTCCCCACCTCCTCCATGACCGCTTTGGCAAATATCCGGTTGGCCCGGACATAGCAATCCCAATCGCCTTTTCTAAAAACAGGCCTCTGAAAAGCCATGTGGCAAAGCGGCCAGAGCGCGTCATTGGAGTATCCAAAATAATAACCTTCTTCCTCTTCCTTGGTCAGCCACACACGTTTAAGCGTATAGGCCGGATTTTTCTCAGGGACCTGGATCTTATTGGTGCTGTCCGTAGCAACGCGGTCAGCATCACCGCTGCTGGAGGCGATCCACATCCCATGACAAGCCTGCATAACAGGATCGAGCGCGGTAATGACGCCGCCCGAGGGCCGCTGACATTCTATTTTTCCTTTTTTAAAGACATGCTCATACGGCTGGCGGTTAGAAACCACGATGAAAAGATAGTCGCCCATTTTTTCATGGACAAATTCCTGCAGATCTTCTTTAACGAGCACAATGTCCTTCCTTACTTCTGCGACATCTCATAGAGCTGCGCTTCATTGACCTGTGTCTCTGGAACTTCATTGAGCCTGCCGGTCTTTACATCATAAACAAAGCCGGATACCGGTATCTGTTTGGGGATCCATGGATGTGACCGTATCCTTTGGACTTGTATTTGCACATTTTTGACCACATTCGTAAACGAATAAAAAGTGACAGGGGCGAACATGGCTGTCCCGGTCTCCAGATATAATCTCTGGTGTAATTCCTCGTCATGAAATGTCAGCATTCCGCAATCCGTGTGATTGATCACCATAAACTCCAGCGTGCCCAAAAGATGATGCGAAATGATAAGCGATCGGATGACATCTTCGGTAACGATCCCCCCGGCATTGCGGATGATATGGGCATCACCGGTTTTTAACCCGAGCGCCTTTTCCACTGTTAGACGGGCATCCATACATGCGACCACGGCCAATTTCCTGGCCGGAGGCATAGCCAAATACCCCAAGTTAAAAGACGCCGCGTATTCTTTATTGGCCTGGACCGCTTCATTGATCACGCTCATATGCACCTCCCTAATTGGCAATGGCCCCCTTTGAACTTGTTTTATATATTCTATTTTTGTCCTTGAAATAAGAGAATAGCCCAAATCCATTATTTATTGACTTCTTTCCACTAAATTGAGCGTGATCGTGTCAACCGTCTTGACGCGCTTCTTGATTATCAATAAAATAGGACTGATGAAACGGCTAGGCATTCCTCAACTCAGTAAAGAGGTTTTCGTATTTTTATGCCTGTCATTTTTAAGCGCCTTGGTGCTTTTTAATTATGTTGACCTTATCCCTCGCGTAGATAGCAATTTCTTTTTTTCCAGCACTGACCCTCAATCTCAAGATGACAATTTGATCACCCGTGAATTTAAAAGAAAAGATGATCTGCTGATCATCAATGCTTCAGGTCCTATCAATTCCCCGGACTACAAAGAAAAAATAAGTTTTTTGAGCGATTCTCTGTTTGTTTTGGACGATGTCACCGATATCTACAGTATCTCCTATGCCAATGGACCGATGACCTTGCGCGATGCTCTTGCGGGGCCTTTACTCAGCCGCCTTTTGATCACCAAGGACCTTAAGTCAACTAACATCATCATATTCCTTAAAGATAATTACTCTGATTCCGCCATCCCGAACATAGAAAAAATAGTAGCCCAAAATTCCGGACCGGACTTTCATTTGACCATGTCCGGTTCCCCCTACATTGTCTGGCAGATCGGCCGGCTCCTCTTTAGGGATATAAAATTTTTCAGCCTATTAGCTGTGCTCATATTCGGGACCGTGATCTTTCTGGTCTTTCGTCTGAAGGAAATTCTTTTGGGGTCCCTCATCAGCTGTATCAGCGCCTCAATGTGGACGCTTATATTGATCCATATTTTAGGAATTAAGATCGGTTTGCTGACCGCCAACATAGCGACCATTGTTTTCGTTTTAACACTGTCCCATATTGTCTTTTTGACCTATAACTGGAAAAACATTTGTTCTCAAGGAAAGTGCCCTAAACCCGTTGAAGAGGCGATCAGGCTTACTTTTTCTTCTTCATTTTGGTGCATGGTAACCGCTATGCTTGGATTTCTTAGTCTTCTTCGCGTTCCTGCGCAGCCTTTAAGAGAATTAGGCGGTTCGGGCGTCGTTGGTTCTTTAATAGCGCTCGGCGTTGCTTACGGCGTCTATCCCGCGTTCCTTAGGACCATTAAACCGTCGTTATTTAAGATAAGCGGCATTGAATATTATCAAAAGAAAGCCGAGGCCTTCTTCGAAAAGAGAAAAAAGTCAATTTTTTCATGTATTGTTGTTCTGTTTATAGCCGCTTTACCGGGATTGTGGAGGCTTAACTCTGACCCCAGCCTTCTTTCTTATTTTTCTAAAAATAGCGTGATTGAAAAGGGCCTGATATATATTGACAAAAGAGGCGGCAGCAGCCCGCTGCTCATAGTCGTTAAAACAGACTCCGGTGAAGACCTCATTTCCGATCATGCCTACAAGGAATTGGGAAATTTACAGGAAGACCTGGAAGATGACCCGGCAGTCGGAACAGTTATCTCTTTACCCGTCCTTATAGCCCAGGCGCATCAGACCAACGTTCTTTCATTTTTGTTATCTCGCGATGAGCTTTTAAATTATCTGGAGCAGCCAAAATACGGCCAGATCGCAAAGAGTTTTATTACCGAAGATCGCATGCAAGGGCTCTTTTTATTGCGGATGAATGAATCACACAGAACAGTTCCGAGGCTTAAGATCATCCATAATATCAAAAAAATTGTTTATGACGACGGGCTTATTCCTGTCCTTGTCGGAGGCATTTATAGTTTACAAGGGCATTTATTCCAATTAGTCAAGTCCAGTGTCGTATTCGGGCTTGGGCAGCTTATTTTTATTTTTTCCATTATCGCGTGGATAGTGTCCAGGTCGCTTAGGACCGCACTTGCCATTACTTTAAGTATTTCCGCGGTCCCTGTCATTGTCTTAGGGGCTGTCGGCTGGTTTCACGTCCCCTTAGACGTTATATCCGCGCCGGCCTGCAATATAGCTGTGGGATTAGGCATTGATTCCATGATCCATATGGTCAGATATTACAGGCGGCAAAAACCTCAAAACAAAAATAGCGAAGCGCTCTGGCAAGCTGTCAGGTTTCGGTATTGGCAGCCTATTATCACCTTTACCTTTGTGATGGTGCTGGGCTTTGGTATTATTATATTCTCGAATTTCCCCTCGACCCAGAGATTTGGAGCATAAGTTGTGTTTGGGGCGCTCATTGCTTCCATGACCGCTTTATTCGTTATGCCCATGGCAGCGCAATTTAATATTAATTCATTTTTTCCAACTGCCAAGACTATGCGAGATCAAAACGGTCCAAATTCATGACTTTACTCCAAGCCGCCACAAAGTCATGGACGAACCGCTCCTTAGCATCCGCACTGCCGTAGACTTCAGCCAGAGCCCTTAGCTGGGAATTTGAGCCGAAGATCAAATCAACACGGGTGGCGGTCCACTTTACTTTACCCGTTTTGTGATCACTTCCCTCAAAGAGGCCGCTGTCTTTCGAGGCCGCTTTCCACGTCGTACCCATATCGAGCAGGTTGACGAAGAAATCATTGGTAAGCGTCTCCGGCTTTTTGGTAAAGACACCATGCCGGGTTTGACCGAAATTGGTATTCAAAACGCGCATACCACCAACGAGGACCGTCATCTCAGGCGCGGTCAGCATCAACAATTGAGCTCTATCAACCAACAGCTCCTCGGCTGACACGGCGTATTTAGTCTTTTGGTAGTTGCGAAAGCCATCCGCGGCCGGTTGGAGCACGGCAAAAGACTCCACATCGGTTTGTTCCTGTGAAGCGTCCATGCGGCCCGGTGTGAAAGGAACCGTCACCTTATAACCGGCATTCTTGGCCGCTTTCTCAACGCCTACACAGCCTGCCAACACGATTAAGTCAGCCAGAGAGATTTTTTTGCCTTTCTTGCTGCCGGTGTTGAAATTTGCCTGGATACCCTCAAGAGTTTTGATCACTTTCGCCAGTTGTTTCGGTTGATTAACCTCCCAATCCTTCTGCGGCGCCAGACGTATACGGGCACCGTTGGCACCACCGCGCTTATCTGAACCACGGAAGGTAGAAGCCGAGGCCCAAGCGGTCGAGACCAACTGGGACACTGATAGTCCTGAATCAAGGATTTTTTTCTTGAGAAGGGCGACGTTCTTCTCTTTGATCAATTTATGATCGACCGCAGGGATGGGGTCTTGCCAGATGAGTTCTTCCTTGGGAACTTCAGGACCGAGATAGCGCGCACGAGGACCCATGTCACGGTGCGTTAGCTTAAACCAGGCGCGGGCAAATGCGTCCGCTAACTGATCCGGGTTCTCCATGAAACGCCGCGATATTTTTTCGTAGACAGGATCGAACCTCAAAGAAAGGTCAGTTGTCAGCATGGAAGGCGAAATACGCTTTGAGGGATCGTGTGCAGCCGGTACGGTACCGGCCCCCGCGTCTCCCTTAGGCTTCCACTGTTGCGCGCCGGCAGGGCTCTTTGTTAATTCCCACTCGTAGCCGAACAGGTTCTCAAGAAAGTAATTACTCCACTTTGTCGGGGTGTTAGTCCAGGTGACTTCCAAGCCGCTGGTGATGGCATCCCCGCCTTTGCCTGTGCCAAATTTACTCATCCAACCCAATCCTTGCTCCTCGATGCCGGCAGCTTCCGGTTCAGGCCCAACAAATTTGGCATCACCGGCGCCGTGGGTTTTACCGAA
>CAYNGE010000044.1:0-9584 GCA_964396865.1 uncultured Planctomycetales bacterium | reverse complement strand
GTCGTCATCGGCGAGGCCGAATCCGTCTGGCCCCAGATCGTGCGCGACTATGAAAAAGGAGAGCTAAAGAAAATTTATGAAGGGGTCCCTCTGGACGACTATTTTTCCCCGTGCTTTGATTATTTCATGAAGATCGATCCCAACATCCTCTATCGCACAGGCCTTATCCTTAGCCGCGGCTGCAAGTACCACTGTGAATTTTGCGCGCCGATGTCCGGGAAACTGAGATTTATTAAAATGGAGCAGGCTGTAGCGCTCATTGAGAGGGCCGTCAAGACGGTGCCGCGGCCTTTTGGGATCAAGCCCACTCTTATTTTTCAAGATAGCAATATTTTTTCCGATCCGAAGTATGCCAAGGAGCTTTTCCGAAGGCTGATACCTTTAAATATCCGGTGGGGAGGGAACAGTTCCCTGGACCTTGCTTTTGATGATGAGGCTTTGCGGCTCGCCCAAGCAAGCGGTTGCCGCGGGCTTTTGGTTGGATTTGAAACGATCGACCCCCAGAGGCTTGCTAAAACATCCGTCGGCAACATGCACACGCCCGGCGATTACCTCAAGGCCATTCGAAAATTAAAATCACATAAGATCCAAGTGATCGGAAGCTTTATCCTGGGGCTTGACGAGGATTCCCCCAAGGATTATCTGCGCTTGATAGGATTCTGGATGCGCGCCGGTTTTTATATCGTTTCATTGACAATACTGACGCCCTTCCCGGGGACAGCGCTTTTTAAGAAACTGGAATCTCAAAACCGGATCTTGACCCATGACTGGCGTAAGTATGACTCTTCCCGCCATGTGGTTTTCCAACCAAAGAACATGTCGCCCCGCGCACTGCAGATGTGGTTCGGCATCATGCGCATGGCCGGCAATTTAACCTCCGGATTCTTTTTACAGTTAGCGGCCGTGCTGGTCATATCTTATTTGCCGTGGTTGTTGTATGGCATATTGTGGCTGGCCGTGAAGCCTAAATTGTAAAAATTGCTTTTTTACTATGAGTTTGATATTCTAAATCGTGTCTAAGCCATACACCATAGAAGTTCCTCTCTATTCCAGGTCTGTCGAATATTTAGCCAAGATCAACAGTTCAGATGACATCGGCATCGCTGTTTATGGCGGCATTCCCAATTCGCCGTTTAACGGCGGCAGGGTGAATTTCGTGCTTGACGGGCTGTTTTTGGGGAACAGGCTGCTTTTCAGCCTGAGCCGCCAACAGCTGGAACGCGTTACGGCGAAATTTTATGAAACAGTTTCCAAGATCAACGAGCGCGGGATGCCTTTTAACGCCGCCTGTACCAATATCTTTATCGATCAAGAGGAATTAAACGAGACGAATTTATATCCGATCCAATGGCTTGTGGAGTCATCGCAAAAGCACGGCATTAAAAACGGCGTTATCCTTAATAACGCGCTTCTGGAAGGACATCTCCGCCGGAAATACACAGATAAGCTGACCTACATCAGTTCTTGCACAAAGTATGTATCACCGCATAAAATGTTGTCGCCCCGCGATACCATGTCGATGTATCAGGAAGATAGCGGCAAGTATGATTTTATTGTGTTGACACCGCAGGATTCAAGGCGCCCGAAGCTTATTTCCGACGTGGTGCGTGAAAACAAGAGCAGGATCATGGCGATCGCCAATTCGTATTGTTCGAATGATTGCAACACGTATCATCATTATGCGTACGCGAGCAAGCAAAATAAAATATCGCTTAGCGGCAAGCTTACCGACTGGCATCTGCTGGCGGCATCGGTCAGGTTCCTTCCTTTCACGTTAAAATGCTCGGCCTACTGGTATATGATCTTTCCGTTGCATGTTGAGAAGATCGCCGCGATGCAGTTAAACGCGGGGATCGTGAATTTTAAGTTAGGCAGAGGCCTGGGGGTTGAAGGCCTTGAAAAATTGGTCGCGTTAATACGGAGATCTTCATAAGAATATGCAGAGGGACCATCAAGACATCCTTGATCAGGAAAGCCAGGTAGAGCCAATTGCGGGCCTTGAAGGCGGCAAGAAAGAGCTTATCCTTGTCCTGCCGGCAATGGACCATCCATTTCTGCGGGTCGTGCATTCATTTTTACGCGCCCCGTTGGGAAACTTTTCGTTTTTTATTATTTCCGCATTAACGCCGCCGGAATATCGCATCACCATCCTTAATCAAAAACTGTTGTGGAACGATCGGGATTTTGTAGGCGGGCGGCTAGTGGGCATTTCCTGCACCACAGGCAATGCCGATAGCAGTTATCATATCGCAGAGCGTTTCCGTAAGGCGGGATCCAAGGTTGTGATGGGAGGCCTTCATGTGAGCTCTCTTTCCCAGGAAGCCCTCACGCATTGCGACGCAGTCGTCATCGGCGAGGCCGAATCCGTCTGGCCCCAGATCGTGCGCGACTATGAAAAAGGAGAGCTAAAGAAAATTTATGAAGGGGTCCCTCTGGACGACTATTTTTCCCCGTGCTTTGATTATTTCATGAAGATCGATCCCAACATCCTCTATCGCACAGGCCTTATCCTTAGCCGCGGCTGCAAGTACCACTGTGAATTTTGCGCGCCGATGTCCGGGAAACTGAGATTTATTAAAATGGAGCAGGCTGTAGCGCTCATTGAGAGGGCCGTCAAGACGGTGCCGCGGCCTTTTGGGATCAAGCCCACTCTTATTTTTCAAGATAGCAATATTTTTTCCGATCCGAAGTATGCCAAGGAGCTTTTCCGAAGGCTGATACCTTTAAATATCCGGTGGGGAGGGAACAGTTCCCTGGACCTTGCTTTTGATGATGAGGCTTTGCGGCTCGCCCAAGCAAGCGGTTGCCGCGGGCTTTTGGTTGGATTTGAAACGATCGACCCCCAGAGGCTTGCTAAAACATCCGTCGGCAACATGCACACGCCCGGCGATTACCTCAAGGCCATTCGAAAATTAAAATCACATAAGATCCAAGTGATCGGAAGCTTTGTCCTTGGGTTTGACGAGGACACGCCCAAGGATTATCTGCGTCTCATAGGGTTTTGGTGGCGCGCCGGTTTTCATATCATTCCATTGACCATGCTGACGCCTTTCCCGGGGACCGTTCTTTTTAAAAAACTGGAATCCCAAAACCGTATCTTGACCCATGACTGGCGTAAATATGATCTATTGCATCATGTGGTTTTCCAGCCAAAGAACATGTCGCCACGCGCCCTGCAGACGTGGTTTGTGGCCATGCGTCTGATCAGTCTTTTTATGTCGCGGTTCCTTTTACGGATCATAGCGGTCGTCGTTGTCTCTTTTTCGCCCTGGCTGTTGTATGGCATATTGTGGCTGGCTGTGAAGTCCAAGTCGTAGCCTCCGGGACCATAAACAAATTGTAAAAATTGCTTTTTTACCGTGAGTTTGATATTCTAAATAAAATATGACGTGGGATTTTCAAAATATCCATAATCAAGCGGGCCAGGAAGCCTCCGGAGTAGACAGTCTTCAGGCGCTGGAAGCCTTTCGGGTCAAATATTTGGGCAAAAAAGGCGTCGTCGCCGGTATTTTTGCTTCGCTAGGCAGCGCTGATCCGGCCCAAAAGGCCGCGATAGGTAAAGGGGCCAATGATCTGCGCGCGTATGTGACGCAATTGATCGCTCAAAGATCATCGCAGGTAAGCGCGGCCCAGACTTCGGCCGAGCGTGTGGATATTTCTCTGCCCGGCACGGGCCATCCCGCGGGGCATACGCACATTTTAACGCAAACCATGGAAGAGATCGTTTCGGTTTTCCAACAGATGGGCTTTGTGAGCGTCGAAACCCCGGAAATAGAAACGGAATTTCATAATTTTACGGGATTGAATATCCCGCTCGACCACCCTTCCCGCGATGCTTTTGATACTTTTTATTTAGATGCTCCGGACCCAACAGCGAAGGGCCGCCGCCTGCTTTTGCGCAGCCATACTTCTCCCGGACAGGTGAGGATCATGAAACAGCACAAGCCTCCCATGGCGGTGGTTGTGCCGGGCCGCGTGTATCGCCCCGATGCCGTAGATGCCAGCCATTCGTTTATGTTCCATCAAGTAGAAGGACTTTTAGTCGACGAGAATGTTCAATTCGCCGACCTTAAAGGGCTGTTGACACAATTTTGCCGACGGTTTTTTGGGCCCCGCGTCCTCATGCGTTTTCGGCCGCACTTTTTTCCGTTTACCGAGCCCTCGGCGGAAGTGGACATCAATGCCGAGGTTTTAGGGATCGGGCGGAAAAAATGGCTGGAGATCTTAGGATGCGGCATGGTCAACCCTAAAGTATTCCAAGCGGCCGGCTATCCTAAAGGCAAATATCAAGGCCTGGCCTTTGGCATGGGCGTTGAGCGCATGGCCATGCTTAAATACGGCATTAATGATATCCGTTTGTTTTACGAAAATGACGTGAGGTTTTTAAAGCAGTTCTAAAAAGTCACAGGCGGCTTTGTATGAAACTATCCCTTAATTGGCTAAAAGATTACATTGATCCCAAACTCTCGACGGAGACCCTTGTTGAGCGCCTGACCATGGCGGGCCTGGAGGTGGGAGCCATTGAGGATGCCGGCGGAGATGTTGTCCTGGAAATTGAAGTGACCCCCAATCGTCCGGATTGCCTGAGCGTTTTGGGCCTTGCCCGGGAAATCGGCGCCATCACCGGCCGCAGGGTTAATTTTCCTAAACCTAAGAATTTCAAAACGGCCGTTCTTAAAAACGCCATTCATGTTGAAAATAAAAAAGATTGCAGCCGCTATATCGGCACGTTGATCCGGGACCTTCATATTACCGATGCGCCGCAACAGATGAAAAAGCATCTAACCAGCATCGGCGTTGGCGTCATTAACAATGCCGTGGACATCACCAATTTTGTGCTGATGGAAAGCGGCCAGCCTTTGCATGCTTTTGATCATGATCGATTGGCCCAGGGGAAGATCGTAGTGCGCCGCGCCAAAGAAGGGGAAAGCATAGTGACGCTAGATGGTGTCGAGCGAAAATTAGACCCCTCTATTTTAGTGATCGCGGATGCCCAAAAACCCGTGGCCATTGCCGGCATTATGGGGGGCATGGACACGCAGGTCACAGCGGCGACTAAGAATATTCTTTTAGAAAGCGCCCATTTTGATATGGGGCTTATCCGGCGGGCTTCCCGCGCGCTGGGCCTTCGCAGTGAATCTTCTTACCGTTTTGAACGCAATGTGAACTTTGCAGGCGTTTTAACCGGGGCTAACCGCGCAACCGATCTGTTGCTGCAATTGACCGGCGGACATTTATCCGGGCGCGGGGAGATATCAGCGCCCATCCGAGCCGTTGCCGCCAAGATCAAGGTTAAAATCTCCGATATAGAATCTTTATTGGGGACGAAAGTCACGCCCACCCAAGTTAAAACATGGCTAAGCAGATTAGGATTTAAGATCAATGGGCAGGCGGGCATTTTGACGGTGATCCCGCCGGCCATTCGCGCGGATATAGAGCAGGACGTGGACATCATCGAAGAAATTGCCCGCATGATAGGGTTTGACCGCCTGCCGTCGAAATTACCGGTGGTCAAAACGATCAATATCCCTGTCGACAAAGGCCCCAGTGAAGTTAAAAAACAGATCCGCCGGGTTTTGACGGCCGGCGGCATAGATGAGATCATTACGCACGCTATGATAAGCGCCAAAGCCCTGGCTAAAAGCGGCATAGCAGATATCCCGGCGCTGCGAATTTTTAACCCGCTTAATTGCGATCAGGAGATCATGCGTCCGGACATGCTGCCGTCTTTGCTGCAGACGGCGCTGACCAATATCAATCGCGGACAAAAAGATCTGCGTTTTTTTGAGATCGGTAAACGCTATTTTCCAGACGGAGAACGAGAGACTTTGGGACTTTTGTTGACCGGCCGGCGCGTTTTCGATTGGCGGTTGGACAGAAAAGACACAATCGAGATCTTTGATCTCAAAGGGGCCCTGGAAGGCGTTTTTGAGAATTTAGGCATCAGCGCTCTTTATGAAACGGTCCTTGCCCCGGCCTTTGATCCTGCCTGCAGCGCGGCTATTTGTGTTAAGGACAAACAAATCGGTGTTTTGGGCAAGATCGACCGGAAAATCTTAAATAATTGGGACATTAAGGCCCAGGATGTTTATTTTGTCCAGCTTGATCTCGAAGGGCTCATGCCCGCGGCCAATCCGCCTAAAAAATACCAGCCTATTTCGGAATTCCCGGCCATTGTGCGGGATGTTTCTTTGGCGGTCGGGCCCCAAGTGACGTATAAAAAAGTAGAAGAAATTTGCCATCATCATGGCGGGCCTGTTTTGAGGTCCGTGGATTTTATAGAAGAATATTTGGGCCCAAAAATCCAGGCAGGCTACAAGGGGCTTGTGTTTTCCTGCCAGTACCAATCCAATACTAAAACTTTGCGCGAAGAGGAAGTGTCCCGCCTTCATGAAGGTGTTGTGCAAGCGCTTATCCAAGAGCTGGGCGCCATCCGTCGATAATTAAATAAGGACATCGATTTAATTTAGTGCTATAATTATTTTATCCCTGCGCTGTGCGACAAGGGTCTCGGATGTATTGAACCACAAAACAATACTACGGGCACTGGTCACCTGTCGGCGCGCCTTTGGCGGCCTCACACCGGCACCCACTTGAGAATGATGGTTCTCATTTACACCAGACCCAACGGCAGAGGCGGGGATTTTTTTACGACCACATGCCACTCAATTTATTTTCTCCAGATACGCAAGGCGCCGTCAGGGCAGATTCTCCATTAAGTGCGCGCATGCGCCCGCTTCGCTTAGATGAAGTGGTGGGGCAAAAACATATTTTAGGCGAGGGCAAGCTGTTGACCCGCGCCATCGAGGCGGACCGGATATCATCGCTTATTCTTTACGGACCGCCGGGTGCCGGCAAGACCACGCTGGCCCTATGCATAGCCCACAGGACCCAATCACATTTTGAGAAGATCAACGCGGTTGCTTCCAATGTCGAGGAGATGCGCAAGATCATTGCCGCGGCCCAAAACCGCCGGAACACCGCCGATCGCAAGACCATTCTTTTTATCGACGAGATCCACCGTTTCAATAAGGCCCAGCAAGACGTTTTGATGCCGGACATCGAAGAGGGTAATATTATTTTGATCGGCGCTACCGTCTTTAATCCTTTTTTTGCGCTGACCGCTCCTTTATTATCGCGCTCGTTGATCTTTGAGCTGTATCCCTTGTCTGCCGATGACCTGAAGACTTTAATAGGGCGCGCGCTTACGGATAAAAAACGAGGACTGGGGTCCTTGCCCGTTAAGATAGATGACAAGGCGGTCCATTTTCTATCCACTATCAGCGATGGGGATGCCCGCAAGGCGCTTTCCGCTCTGGAGGTGGCGGTCCTGACGACACCTAAATCCCAGGACGGGCAGGTCCACATCACCTTAAATGAAGCCCAAGAATCCATACAAAAAAAGCAGGTTAATTATGACGGGGATGGCGACCAGCATTATGACACTGCTTCCGCGTTCATCAAATCCATGCGCGGCTCTGATCCCGACGCCGCGCTCTATTGGATGGCCAAGATGATCTATGCCGGAGAAGACCCCCGGTTTATCGCGCGGCGCATTGTCATCTGCGCGTCCGAAGATGTAGGCAATGCCGATCCCCAGGCGTTGATCCTGGCTAACGCGGCTTTGCAGGCGGCGGAATTTACCGGATTGCCGGAAGCGCGTATTATTCTGGCCCAGGCTGCAGTGTATGTGGCATGCGCGCCTAAATCCAACGCGGTATATTTGGCCATTGATCGCGCCATAAGCGATGTTAAAGAAAACCGCACCCACGGGGTCCCGGTCCATTTAAAAGACAGCCACTATCCGGGGGCCGGCCAATTAGGGCATGGGCAGGGGTACAAATATGCCCATGACTATCCGCAACATTACGTGGACCAAGAATATATGCCGCATAAGGCTATTTATTATACGCCCACTTTGCAGGGTTATGAGTCAACGATCAAAGAGAGAATGGACAAGCTGAAGAAAAAATGATATTATATACAACGCATGAAGGATAAAAGCTCTTTAAGAACGCATTATTTGGGGCTTCTTAAAGAGCAGAAGAAAGAAGAAAGGCTGCGTAAAAGCCGGTTGATCGGTGAGCAATTATGGAAATTGCCGGCGATCCAAAAGGCGCGCACCGTTCTTTTTTATGCATCTATGCCAGGGGAAGTGGACACCTGGGCGATGATTGAAAAGGCATTATTATCGGGAAAACGGGTAGCTTTACCCATTGTTGAACGTAATCAAAGGAAGTTGATCCCTGCAATAATTTCGTCTATGGAAAGTGTACATAACGGCACGTACGGTATTGCCCAGCCTCATTTTGATCCGCAAAACATTGTGGAACTAAAGGACATCGACGCGGTGGTTGTTCCGGGCCTGGCTTTTGACAGGTCTAATAACCGTTTAGGCCGCGGGGCGGGCTATTACGACCGTTTTTTAAGCGCTCTTCCAAAGACGACAACAACTGTAGGTCTTGCCTTTGATTTTCAGCTCACCGAAAGCCTTCCGACAGAGGCGCATGACATGCCTCTGCAGCAGATCATCGCAGGGTAGTCCCAAAAAGGTCCTTGGTTTTTAGCTACTCCAATCAAAGCGGGCGGAGTAATATTTAAATAAGGAGAGGTTGCCATGGAAAGCAATATATTGGGCCAGGCATTTATTTTTATTTTCGGCGCTATTGTTTGCGTCATTGTGGGTTTTTTTCTCAATCGCATTTTAGGCCGAAAGCAGGCCGATCAGGCTCATAAGGATGCCGGCGGGATACGGGAATTAGCCAAGCGTGAAGCCGAAACGATACGCAAAGAAGCCGAGCTGCAGGCCAAAGACCTGTTGTTAAAAATGCGTCAGGATTTCGAAAAGGAAACCAAGGAACGCAGGGATGAGCTTGCCAGTATGGAAAAGCGCGTTTTGCAGCGCGAAGAGAATCTTGATAAACGCGTCGATCTATTGGAGAAAAAGGAAAAGGACCTGGCCGGCCGCCTGGAGGCGTTGATAAAGGGCGAGGCCCTTGTCAAACAAAAAGACGAAGAGCTGACCAAGATCTTGGCCCAGGAAAAAGAGCGTCTTCATAGCATTGCCAATTTATCCGCGGAAGAAGCCAAGCAAATCCTTTTGCGGCGTCTCGAGGAAGAACTTCTTAATGAAAAAGCCCTGAGGCTGCGCCAAATGAATGAAGAGATCAAAGAGACATCCGAAAAAAAAGCGCGGGAGGTGATCAGTACCGCCATCCAACGCTGCGCTTCAGACCACACCGCGGAGACCACCATTTCAGTGGTGCCTCTTCCGTCCGATGAAATGAAGGGCCGCATCATAGGACGCGAGGGACGCAACATACGCACGTTAGAACAGGCGACCGGCGTAGATATCATCATTGATGACACGCCGGAGGCGGTGACCATTTCGGGTTTTGATATGATGCGCCGTGAAATTGCACGGATGGCCTTAGAACAGCTTATTGTCGACGGACGAATTCATCCCGGGCGTATCGAGGAAGTGGTTGAAAAAGCTAAAGCGGAGATGGAAAAGAAGATCAAAGAAGACGGTGAGCGCGCCACCATTGAATTAGGCATTCACGGGATGCATCCGGAGCTCATTA
>CAYNGE010000043.1:0-9963 GCA_964396865.1 uncultured Planctomycetales bacterium | reverse complement strand
GTACAGCGGCCACCGGAATGATCACGGCTCCTTGGTCAACATTAACAAGCAAATGAATATTAACGAACTGGTTGGGGAACAAAGCATAATCTGTATTATCAAAAATCGCCTTGAGTTTTACTGTGCCGGTCGTGGGGTCGATCTGGCTGTCAACAGCAAGCAAATATCCCGTCGCTATTTTCTTAGTTTCCTCACGATCATAGGCCTCTGCGGTCAGCTTCTCCCCTGCCTTGTATTTGCTCAATACCTGCGGGAGATAATCCTCTGGGATCGCAAATACGACCGTGATCGGCTGCAGCTTGGTGATCACGGCCAGTCCTGTGGTATCGGTCGGCTGGACGACATTGCCCTGATCCTCCAAACGCAACCCGATCTGACCGCTGATAGGGGCCGTGACATGCGCGTAGTTCAACTGCAGTTTAGCATTGTTGACTTGACCTTCATCAACCTTGACCGTGCCTTCATACTGACGCACCAAAGCATTCTGGGTATCCAGCTGCTGTTTGGGTATGGAATCCTGGGCCCACAAGACCTTGTAACGTGCCAGGTCTAATTTGGCATCGTCCAGCAAGGCCTGATCATGAGCCAATTGTCCCTGGGCCAAAGCCAACTGTATCTCAAAGGGCCGGGTATCAATGACTGCCAACAGATCGCCCTGCTTGACAATTTGACCTTCTTTAAATAATACTTTCGTTAACTGCCCGCCGACAAGGTACTTGACCGTGACTGTATTAAGAGGAACGACGGACCCCAACGCATTGAGATAAATGTCAATATTGCCTATTTTTGCCGTCGCTGTCACAATGGGCGAATCGCTGGGCGCGCGCGAGCCTTTGGCATAGCTCTGTGAAGAGCCTTGAGATGCGCCGGTGGAAGAGGGCTTGAGCCAAAAAAAGTAGACGCCCATGGCCGCCAGAAAGACAATTCCTCCCATCCATATCCATCTCGACCGGTGAGCTTTCTTAGTCCCCTGTGCGAATACCATAATCTCCTCTATTATATATTTCTTTTATCATCATATTATATTCTCCTTTTTCTTAATAAATATGATGATTTTTATTTATTTTTTGCTATTTTCTAAAATATTACTTCTAATTAAGATACTTCTCTTTATAAAAAAGAGGGAGGCGCCTGATCTATCCTCCCTCTCTTTCTTTTGTTATTTCTAGTCTCTAATCTGAATCAGAAGGATGCTCCTGGCCCCCTTTGTTCCCCCACTCCTTATGTTCTCCTGCACGTTTGCCTATCAATCTTCTTTCCTTTTGTAAAGCCATGTAACCCGCGAACTGTTCAGGCGTCATGATCTTTTTAATTTCCAGGATGGAATTTAAATGATTATCCGCCAACTGTGATTGAATGGTTTTAAGTTGGGCCTGAAGGCCATTGATCTTGTTCATATCCGGTGCCGCCTTCATGATCTCCGCATTAAACGCTTCTCTATTTGACCTGATCTGTTGAAAAGCGCTTTTCATTGTTTCCCGCTGTTTTTGCTTAATACTTTTAAGCTGTTTTTGTTGGTCTTCGGTCAGGTTAAGCACGCGGGCCATCAAATGATGCCTTTTGCCAATATAACATTCATGCCCCCCCTTAAAATAATCCTTACCGCCCGCAAAATTGCCGCCATTATCCGCAAAAACGATCGATGGGGACAAAGCCATGACCGCAACCACAAATCCAATGATCCTTGCCTTTGTTGCCATATGAGCCTCCTGTGTTTTAATTCTGCTTTAAGGGGTCTCTCCCCTTCACTTGGTTAGACAATGGGCAGGAAGGAAAAGTTCCATTCATTTTCACCAAAAAAGAACAGACTGGGCGCCTAAATCTCCGGCAAATACGACATGGGCTATACCAAGCGACACAACGATCAAATACATTACGAAGACCAGCTGGAGCGCTCCTCCTAAATTCTTATGGAATTCTCTGATCTTCTGCATGGCTATCACAGTCACCATCAACAGCGGGGGACAAAAAAACAACGACGTGCGCGGATTAACAAAAGGATATACGTGCAAAGCTCCTAATATCAAATGCACGCAAAAAATCCCAAAAGCCGCAGATCCAACGGACCTAAATGAGAACTTATCCTCTTTGAACTTTCGCCAGAAAGCGGCCAGCATATACACCAAGCCGATGCCTACAAAAAAACGGGACGCATCTCTGATCCATAGCGGCTTCTCGGCAAACCAGCGGGAAATCAAATTATTCAGGGATTTTCCCAAAGTGTCAAAGAAAACGCCCCACGATCCAAAAGAAATGAAATAATCATGCCAATAACGGCTTATTAAATTGTGATCGGAAACGCGGAGGTCAAAATTATAAAAGATCAAAAAAGCTACGCCTGCGGCCGCGGCGTACATCGCTAAAGGACGCCATTGCCCGCGGCGGCGGCCTTCCTGTATTAGTTCCCAGGCAAATAACGGTATCCAAAATACCGACGGATATGACACAAAACAAAAAAACGGCAAAAGATACCACCAACGGCTAAACCCTTGGAGCAAACACCACAAACACACGCCCGAGGCCAAAACGTCCATGGAATATTGTTTTAACTCAGCTGCATGATAAATCAATTTTAGGGAAGCCGCCCAGCATAAGATGTATAAAGCCCAATAAAATTGTTTTCCCTTAAATTCCCTGGAAGCAATCTGCATCCATACCCCAAAAGCGGTCAGCATGCATACGAAGGGTAAAAACCTCAAGGCCAAAAGGTAAAAATGAAAATTCCTGGAAAATTGCTGAATTAGAAAAAGATAAAATCTGGGGAACACCTGAAGACTGAGTAACGGTTTAGAGAATAAAGCAAGCGGGGAATACCTGTTAATATTAATAAAAATACATTGTTCATCATTCCATAACGGCCGCTGATTTAAATAATGAACACCAACTAACAGCACATACCAGCCGGCCAAAAACAAAATGACTAATCGAGAATATTTCATTATAACGACCAGCCGCCGCCCAGGGCTTTATAGAGATCGACCAGCGCTTGCAGTTCGTTTAGCCGGGCTTGGGCCAACTGAAGTTCAGCGGAATAAAGCCTCGTATCACTGTCCAATACTTCAAGATAGCTGGCTGTCCCGCCCTTGTAGCGCAAGTTGGACAATCGTGCCGCGTCCTTGGCCGATCGTGTCAACATCTCCTGCTGCAGACTAAACTCCTGATCCTTGCGGTATGCCACCAGCGCGTCCGATACTTCTCTAAATGCCTGCTGGATCGTCTTGCGGTAAAAATCCAATGCTTCCTGCTGTTGGGCCTTTGCAAATTTGACCCCGGCCCGGATCCGCCCGGCGTTAAAGATCGGCTGCGTCAAGTCCCCGGCGATGTCCCAAAGTCCGCTCGGTCCGCTGAAAAGTTTAGTAAGCGCCGCGCTCTGATAGCCTCCGGTGGCAGTCAAACTGATATCCGGGAAATAAGCACCCTGGGCCACGCCGATCTGCGCGTTAAAAGCGATCAATTGCTGCTCGGCTTCTTGGATATCAGGCCTGCGCGCAAGCAAAGTCGAGGGGATCCCCGCGGGGACCGCCGGGGAATGCGGCTGTTGGGTCAACGCCCATCCACGCTCGATACTGCCCGGGTTATTCCCCAAAAGGATGCTGATCAAATTTTCCTGCTGTTCGATCCTGCGTTCCAGGTCGGGAATATTCTCGGCCGCCGTGAATACTAGTTGCTCTGCCTGGCGCACATCCAACATGGACGCGGCGCCATGGTCAGCCAAATGTTTGGTAAGATCCAGGGAGCCATTCCTGGATGCCAGCGTGCGTTTGGAAATTTCTAACTCCATGTCCAGTTCGCGCAGTTGAAAATACGCGCTGGCCACATCAGCGATCAAGGAAGTGGTCACCGCCTGACGCGCCCAAAGGCTTGCCAAGAAATTGGCCCTCGAGGCCTCTATCATCCGGCGATACTTCCCCCAAAAATCAAGGTCCCAGGCAACCGTTCCATTAAGCTGGTAACCGCCCAGTTCATATGGAGTGGACAAAGGCAATTTTTCCGTACGCTCTCCGATGATCCCGGCCCCGGCGCTAATCGTCGGCAATTCATAACTTTTTGTAATGGTCAATTGTGCCCGCGCTTCGAGGATGCGATCGGCCGCGATACGCACATCATAATTCTGCCGCAGGGCCGTACGGATCAAATCCTGCAGTTTGCTGTCTTGAAAAACTTCCCACCATCGAAGCTGGCCAAATGAATCCAATTGACTGTTCACAATTTCTTTTTTAGTCATTCCCCGATAGGTATCCGGAATATTAATGCTGGGCCTGTGATAGTTAGGGCCGATCATGCAGCCGCTCAAAAATCCGCAGAATAAAATCAGAAAAATTTGCGCTCTCATGCTTTTTTCTTTTTTACAAACAACCGCTCAATGATCACAAACAGGGCGGGAATAATAAAAATAGCCAGCACCGTCGCAGTAAGCATGCCGGCAACGACCACGGTGCCAAGGACCTGGCGCGCGACTGATCCGGAGCCGACGGCAAACCACAGCGGCAAGCAGCCTAAAATAAAGGCAAAAGACGTCATCAAGATCGGACGTAAACGCAATTTCGCCCCTTCTATCGCCGCATCTACAATATCGCGGCCTTTTTCATGTTCCATTTTGGCAAACTCAACGATCAGAATGGCATTCTTGGCGGACAACCCTATCAACATAACGAGACCAATTTGTGAATACACATTAAGATCAAAATGGCGCATAAAGAGCCCCACAAAAGCACCCAAAATCGCGATCGGCACGGAAAGCAAAACTGAAAATGGCAAAGACCAGCTTTCATAAAGAGCGGCAAGGACCAAGAATACTACAACTATGGAAAGCGCGAAGATCGGAGCGGCAGTACCTGCCACTGTTTTTTCCTGAAAAGAAAGATCGCTATAATCATACCCCATATTAAGCGGAAGGGTCTCGCGGGCGACCTGCTCGAGCGCCAAGAGCGCTTGACCCGAGCTATAGCCCGGCGCCGCGGACCCAAGGACCTGAGCCGCACGGTAAAGATTAAAGCGGTTGGTAAACTCAGTGCCAAAAACTTTTTTAGTTGTGACAATGCTCGAAAGCGGGACCATGTCCCCATTTTTATTGCGCACATAAAACTGGTTAATACTTTCTGGACGCGTCCGGTCTTCACCCTCTGCCTGTACAAAAACCTTCCACTGCCGTCCGAAACGGTTGAATTGATTGACGTATAAACCGCCCAGATAAGCCTGCAGCGCCTCGTAAACATCCCCTATATCAATCCCTTGTTTTAATACTTTATCACGGTCCACATCAGCGTAGATCTGAGGGACGGTCGCGGAAAATCCCGAAGTGACCCCTGCAAGCTCAGGCCGTTTTTTACAAGCCTCCAAAAATTTCTTTAAATTCAAGTCGAGAAAATCAATAGACCCGCCGCTTTTGTCCTGTAACCAAAATGAAAAACCGCCGGAAGTGCCAAGCCCCGGAATGGCCGGCGGCAAGCCGACAAAAGCCCTGGCTTCCGGCACTTCGGCCGCTAACTTTTTGTTTATATTATTAATGATCGACGCAATCTGCAGTTGCCGTGATGTCCGTTCATCCCACGGAGAGAGTGTCACAAAAAAGAAGCCGTTGTAGCTTGCTGAAACACGGGTCAATAAACTAAATCCGGCGATACTCGTATAATATCGGATCCCCGGCGTTTTGGCCATGATCCCTTCGATCTTATGGCATACCAGGTCTGTTCTCTCCAACGACGACGCATTAGGGAGCTGAAGGTTGAGAAAACAGAAACCGTAGTCTTCATTGGGAATAAAACCCGTTGGGATCTTCATCCCCATCGCTCCGTCAAAAAGTGCGAAAGCGCCCAGAACGATCATAGCTATAAATGCCTTGCGGATGACGAAAAGACTTCCCTGGCCATACGCTCCTATTACTTTTTTAAACCACTGGTTGAATTTATCAAAGAAACCGGCTAAAAGCCCTCGGGATTTCTGATGGGGCCGCAGCAGGATCGATGCGAGCGCCGGTGAAAGGCTCAGCGCATTAAATGCTGAAATGAGGACCGAAATGGCGACCGTGAGAGCAAACTGCTTGTTTAAGCTCCCCTGAATTCCGCTCATTAAAGCAACAGGAATAAATACGGAAGAAAGGACGAGCGCAATACCTATCACGGGGCTGGACACTTCTCCCATCGCCTTAAACGCCGCATCGCGCGGGCTTAAGCCTTCTTCGATATGACGCTGGATGCATTCAACCACGACGATAGCATCATCGACGACAAGGCCGATGGCCAAAACAAGACCAAACAGCGAAAGTGTGTTGATGGAGAAATGTAACAATGGAAAAAAAGCAAAAGTACCGATCAAAGAAACAGGGACAGCGATCATAGGAATAAGTGTCGCGCGCCAGTTCTGCAGGAAAAGAAAAACAACCAAGGTGACAAGGAGCATCGCCGCCATAAGGGTTTTTAAGATCTCGCGGATCCCCTCCGTGACAGGAAGTGTCGTGTCTAACGCGACTTTATAATCAAGATCCGCCGGGAAACGATCTTTGAGCTTAGCCATTGCCCTTTTAATACCGTCGGAGACCTTGATCGCGTTAGATCCGGGTGTTTGGAAAATAGCAATGTTGCAGCTTGGCTGGCCGTTAAATCTTCCGATCTGTTGATAGTTCAAGGCTCCCAGCTCAATCCTGGCAATGTCTTTTAAACGCACCAGTGAGCCATCCGGATTGGAACGTACGACAATTTGACCAAATTCCTTAGATGTCACCAGACGCCCCTGGGCCCTGACGGTATAAGTTTTTTCTATTCCCTTAGGTGCGGGCTGAGAACCCAACTGGCCGGCAGGATTAACGTTATTCTGCTCGGTGACCGCGTTAACGACATCGGAAACGGTCAATCCCAGCTTTGCCAAAACTTGCGGCTTGACCCAGATCCGCATTGTGTAATCCCCTGCGCCGAAGATCCTGACTTCCCCAACGCCGGGGACACGGTAGAGCACATCATTAATATTAATATTCGAATAGTTAGCAAGAAAAAGGGATTTATACGTCCTGTTAGGTGAATATAATGCAATGATCATCATCGGGAAGCCCGTTGATTTGCGAAATGCTAAACCAAACTGATTGACATCCGGAGGCAAATTCGGCTGTGCCTGGGCCAAGCGGTTCTGCACATTGACCTGGTCGATGTTAGAATCACTGTCAACGCTGAAAGTAATGGCTTCCGAGAAGGTACCGTCATTGGCGTTGGTCGACTGCATATAAAGCATGTTTTCGACGCCATTCATAGATTGCTCGATCGGCGTTGCCACCGACTGTTCGATCGTGACCGCGTCTGCTCCCGTATACGCCGTACTGACAAAGATTTGCGGCGGAACAATTTGAGGGAACTGGGCCAAGGGTAATCCCTGTATCGAAACGAGACCGGCGATCACAGTCAAAATGGCGATGACCATGGCCACAATAGGACGGTTAATAAAAAACTTTGACATAATTTTAATTTCCTTGGGGAGATCCGGAGGACACGACGTTAACTAACGATCCCTCTTTAACATTCTGTATTCCTTCAACTACCACACGCTCGTCGGGTTGAAGCCCCTCTTCAATGATCCACATCGTATCAACAGTATCGCCGACTTTCACAGGGCGGATGGTGACCTTATGGTCATTGCCTACGACCGCGACTTGATAATTCCCCTGAATTTCCATCACAGCGCGTTGAGGGACCAAGAGCGCGTTTTTCTTGATACTCATCACGGCACGCACACGTCCAAACTGGCCGGGACGCAAAACATTGCCCGGATTAGGAAAAGACACAGCGACAAGAATGGTCCCGGTCCCGGTATCTATCTGGCGGTCCGCAAAAATAAAGGTCCCCTTGGCCGGGTAGGTTTCTCCATTCCCAAGGGTCAATTCCGGCGCTAAATCTTCATATTTGGACGATCGTTCATCCGATGAGGCAACGCCGATCTTTCTGCCAAAACTAAAATATTCCTGCTCATTCATGGAAACGTAAGCTTTGATAGGATCAACCTGCGATACTGTGGTCAATAGTGTGTTGGGCCCGACCAAATCCCCGATCTGGCCCTTGGCAATCCCCGCGATCCCGCCAATGAGCGACGTGACATCCGTAAATTCCAGGTTTAATCGGGCTTGATCTACATCGGCCTGGGCGGATTTCATCGCGGCAAAAGCTGCCGACTTAGCTTGGATATCATCATCTAACTGGCTTTGAGCGATCGCTTTTTCTTCCGCCAATGGAGTGTCCCGATTAACGTCCAGCGTTGTTTTTTCTAACTGGGCCCGGGTTTGAGCAAGTTCTCCTTGCGCCTTTTCAAGGGCCACCTGAAAGGGGCGGGGATCGATCTTAAAAAGCACATCGCCTTTATGAACAAAAGTCCCTTCTTTATATATCTGCCTAATAAGATACCCGGAGACCTGCGGTTGAATATTCGCGTTGACATACCCGTCTAAGGTCGTCACCCACTCCCTGTAAAGAGGGACATCTTTTTCGATCACGCTTGTGACTTCCACATTCGCCACAGGAGGAGGCGGCGCGGCCGGCTTGCTCTGACATCCTTGAAAAAATAATAAAACCGCCATCGTCAATAAAAACGATGGGCATTTAAATATATTCATTGGTTCCTTCCTTGAGATACTTTATAGATATACTAAAGTATTATAAAAGAAAAAATAAAACTATAACACAGTGAATTAATTTATTTAATTAGTGTGCTCCGGTTTCTAGAGGACTTCTTTGAAGCGTTTGGTAAGGAGAGGAACGATCTCGAAAATATCGCCGACAATCCCGTAATT
The DNA here is from genome assembly GCA_964396865.1 of uncultured Planctomycetales bacterium. Classification (GTDB taxonomy): domain Bacteria; phylum Omnitrophota; class Gorgyraeia; order Zapsychrales; family Fredricksoniimonadaceae; genus JABDGZ01. The sequence goes on along the minus strand of CAYNGE010000043.1, from coordinate 1,196 downwards.
AGCGATATTAAAGATCGGGGCGGACGGATCCCTGTTAATGGCAATGATCACATCCGAAGATTGCATTCCGACAAGATGCTGGATCTGGCCGGAAATGCCGCAAGCGATGTAAATAGTGGGGCACACGGTCTTTCCGGTCTGGCCGACCTGGTGGGAATAGGGCATCCATCCCTCATCGACAGCGGCACGTGAAGCGCCCACTGCTCCGTTTAAGACTTTTGCCAATTCTTCGAGCATTTTAAAATTCTCTGATCCTCCCATGGCCCGTCCGCCTGAGACGATCACGTTAGCCTCGGCAATGTTGACCGTTTCGATGACCTCATCAACCACATTGACGACTTTAGTCCTTGAGATAAAAAAGGACTTATCAAATTCGACAACTTCAATGGTCCCTTTTCTTTTAAGGTCAACGACGGCTTCTTTCATCACTTTATGACGGACCGTGGCAAGCTGCGGCCTGTGATCTTTAGACAGGATCGTGGCCATGATATTGCCTCCGAAGGCCGGCCGCGTCTGCATGAGGTAGCGTTCATCCGCATTAACATCCAAACCTGTGCAATCCGCCGTCAGCCCCACGCGTAATTGAACGGCAACTCTGGAGATCACAGATCTTCCTATGCTGGTGGCCGGACACAAAAGGATCTCCGGCCTGTGTTTTCTAATGAGATTCGTCACTATCCGCGCGTAAGACTCCTCCAGCAAATGCTCGAGCTTGGGGTCATCGACAACATAGACTTTATCGGCCCCGCGATAGATCAGATCCTGCGCCTTGTCTTTGATGCCGTGCCCCAAAAAAACGCAGGCGACAAAGGTGTTCAGTTTATCCGCCAATTCTCTGGCCTTCCCAAGCAATTCGTAAGTGACCGGCTGGACGACGCCTTTTCTCTGCTGGGCAAAGACCCAAACCCCTTTATATTTTTCTATATCCGGTGTTTTGGTTGTCGTGCGGATAATTTCAATGGCGCAAAACTTGCGGCAGGCCTCTACACAGGAACCGCATAGCGTGCACTTGTCCAGATCGATCACAGGTTTCTTATCCACCATGATGATGGCGCCAAAGGGACAGGCCTTGGCACAAAGCGCGCAACCCGTACATTTATCTTTATAAACAGTGATCCCGCTCATATTAATGAAGCAATCCCTTTAGAGAATCGACAAGTTGATCAACGGCACGCGGCCCCTCGCCTTCAAAGATC
>CAYNGE010000042.1:0-10002 GCA_964396865.1 uncultured Planctomycetales bacterium | reverse complement strand
GCCCGTGTTAATTTCCTTCGCTATGGCCCGCAAAGAAAGCCCCTTTGCCCTTAATGCCTCAATAGTGGTCAAGTCTACCTTCTTGGAAGGTCTACCACCGTTATAACTACCTTTGGCTTTCTTCTGGGCTATGCCTTTCTTGACCTTATCCGAAAGATTCCTTGAAAATACATTTGCCATGTAGGTAAACAACGGTTTAACAACATGCCAGGTTAAATCATTATCCGAATCAATCCCTTGTTGAAGGGCTATAAAACGACATCCAAAACGCTCCACAATGTTATCTAAAAGGGCATTTATTTTGCTGGGTGATTGCCTTGAGAATCTATCCATAGAGTAAACGACAAGAACATTGAAGCGTTTTAAGCGAATGGCTTCTAAAACCTCGTCAAGTTTTGGCTGATTGTCGGACTTATAGCCGCTCCCGTATTCTGACACCTCTTCAAACTGCCAGCCGTAAGCCTCACAATATCGGCGTAATTCGATAATCTGGACTTGAACGTCTTGTTTATTTTCGTCCGTACTGCAACGGGCGTATATAACCGCTTTAATTTGAGTCTCCATAGTTCACCCCCTAAAGATAATTTTTTATCTGCCTACTTTTTTCATTGACCCAATGGCACGGCGGGCGGTTTTAAAAGCCTGCGCCGTATCCCAACGGACTTTTACATTTACCGCTATTCTCTTTTCGTTTTGCTTTGGCGTTATGCTTCTCATATCATTTTACCGTTTCAACTTGTCTTACAACTTATGTTATTAAATGTAAGTTCGTAGGCAAAAAATTTTTGTCCTCCATTATTTCAATTCTAAACGCTGTTTAATTAGTTCCTGCCAAGCCTTACTAATTTTATTTTTCCCATTAAGCCAACGGCTCACGTTTGCCTCCGTGGTTCCAAGTTTTCTGGCCAGTTCATACCTCTTCATGTCACTTTGTTCGGCCATGTAATCTTTTATTTTTTTTACAAGTTCTTCCATACAATTAAAGTGTAACATCCAAATATCAACTTGTCAAGTCAACTATCTTATCACTTATGTTATCACTTATTAGAAAAGGAAGAGTGCCACGGGGTACAAATTCGCTCAAAAAAAAGCCCCCCGCCTTCAGATGCCCCTACTATTATAAAACCCTCGTGGGAGGTGGGTCGGATTTTATAAAAGTCTAAATCCTGAAAAAAAGCGGTGTTCTGATTTATTTTGGAACTCCATCCTGATTTTGTTTAGATTGTTCTCCCTTGTTCATTTCATACAATTTAACAATTTCAGAATACCAAGTTGGAATGGGCAATGCGCTAACATCATCTTTAAACACCTGCTTCAATATTCCTTGCCTTAATTGCTCAAGAGTACCAACATAGCGAGGATTCAATGAAGCCGCCAAAGAGGGCTTCCAAAATAAATCAATAAACTTATCGTGTTTAATAATCTCAACTAATTTTTTATGTTCCGTCTCACCAATCATTACGTCAGGATTAGTAAATTCACGAAATATCGTCTCAATATAATCTAAAAAATTTCTTTGAATCATGGCATTGGTTCTGGCTTTCTTGCCGAATTGACCAATTTTTATCAAATTTTTATCAGAATAAAAACTGGATTGAGAACAGTAAAGGATTTCTTTCTTAACTTTATAATTTTCATTATTTGAAGAAAGTATATTTCTTATTCCCCCTTCTCGAAGAAACCGACTTATTAAATCATTAGAAAGAGCCAGTTCAGCCATTTTTATTAGTTCTTCTCGAACAACATTAAATGCTTGTTCAGAGCCAGTCATCGGGCCATCACGTCCATTAAGCATCACATAAAGTTGAATACGGTACATCGGTATTCCGCAGAATTTTTTTATCAATTTCCGTAGTAATGCAAATTCTTTTTCCCTAATCTTGATGTAAAAACCCTTATTAAAATGCGCCCAATGTCTATACTGATTGAACCATTCTTTAAAAATATCCATATCAAATATCGGATTAGCTTCTTCAAAAAGCCCATTTACTTTCAGCAAAGCATCGCATAGCCTTGTCAATTTATTTACTTTGTTCAGAAGCCTATTTTGTTCTTGATGAATTTCCGTATCAGCAATTCTTGATAGCAATTCATTTCTATCCCTCACAACCATTTTTAAAAATTCTTGAATACTTTCGATGCTTTTTAAATTTTTAAAAATAATATCTCCCATGCCTACCCTGACTTGCGTTTGCTTTAGCTTAAACAACTGTTCTATTAACAGCCTATATTCTTTCCAGGTCAAAGGCTCTGGGTTCTCAACAACGAATAAATTGTTTCTTACAGCCTCCAAAGGCAATAAATGACATGCGCCCCTTACGGCAAGGTAAATTTCTTTAAATCTTTGTAAACGTTTCCTATCGTTATCTGACTTGAATATCTCGTCAGCTTTTGTTTCCCATTCTGGTATTTCAGATGGTTGACGTTGATTTTTGTTCCTTTCTTTAAGTAAAAAATCTCGCATCATACTATTACTTAAATCTTTTAAAACAAAATCGTCCAAATTTAAACTTTCAAACTCTTCTGGAAATTCAAGCCTTAAAAGTTGCGCTAAATATAATAAACGTAAATTTAATTCTTCTGGGTTGAAACGACACAAAAAGCCTTTATGTAAACTACTTATATACCGCAAATAATGTTTAAACCTCCTTGGATTTCTTGGTAAATATTTTACAATATCCCTCATTATTGTTACGTCAACATTTCGATGAAGATTCCGTGACTCATCCTCTAACAGCTTTTTCCAGGAATATTCCAAAGGTTGCGGCAAATCAAATGACCAATTTATAATTTTATCGAGAAATTGTTTGGCTCTCCCTTCATCAATGTTTGTTTTATTCTGTATAACTTGGGCGGCCATCTTTTTGTCTAAACTGATTATGTATATGCATCTGTTAAAATTACAAAACTCATTGAGAAAGGCCAAAAAATCATAAGCCACGTTAAAATCAGCCCTGTCTAAATCATCTATAAAAATAAATAACCGTTTATCTCCCAATGTATTGTCGAGTAATGTTTGAACCTTTTCTTTAGTTACCTCCAACATACCCTCTAAAGGGGCAAGTATTAAGGAAGAAATGCCATCACCAATAGCAGTCTTGAATGTTTCATTGAGTTTCCGAGCACCTTGAGATAATTTTTTAACAAATTTCTGCCTATTGAAATCCGATATTTTTTTGCCTTGCCAATTTGCCATGCCCATATCAATACTGGAAACAAAGCCATTCCAAGCCTCTTCCCTTGATTTAAAATACCAGGGATTGACCGTCGCAAAAGGTTGGTTTGACTGCTGACAGTAAGACTTGATAAAATTCATTGTTGTAGTCTTACCAGTCCCCCATTCCCCAAATAAACCTATTCGCACATTGATTTCAAGGGGTGAGTTCTGAATGACATCGAAAATCCTTTTAGCAAATTCAGCCCGTTCTAAACAATCCTGTTTGGGATTTTCCAGAGCATTATCAATGCCATGGAAAACAATCTTGCTATTTTTTGGCTTTAACGTTTTTTTCATATCTTATTTGGAAAATTACTTTTTACTACCTTTGTATGGCTCCAGCTATCATGCCAGCCAATCCATTTTGGTTTTCCAAACCCAGAAAGCATTTCAATAGGCACAAACCTACTTAAAGTTCTTATAAAAATTTGTTTCTTTGTTGGCTTTGTGTTATTAATGTCTAAAACTTTTGTTTTTGTAAGAAATTTGGCTGGTGTCCTTTGAATTGTGGATTCAAAAATAAAATAATATAAAAAAAGGAAGAAATAAAACAATACATAGTCACCTGCGTTACCTATTATTTTAGCGAAAACTTTATATCCTTCTCGACCGATTATAAAATATACAGTTTTATAGAATAAAATAACAAAAGGGAAAGCCAAAGCCATCGAAAGAGGCAAGTCTATCATCCAATTCAAAAATCTTTTTCCGCTTGAAGCGTATGGCTCTAATTCCACCTTTCTTTCATTTTCTTCTTTCAGCCTTTCTTCATTTGCTTTCTTTTTCTCATCAGCAATGTCATTAATGCCTCTTTTTTTAAGTTCTTCCAGAAGCAACTCATACGCTCCTGCCACTAATCCTGTTTCTCCACCATTCGATAACTCCAAAAGGGATTCGTTTGTCAACGCCGAATAATGTTCTCTGAATTTCTGTTTTTCTTTATCATCCATTTACTCCCCCTTAATTAAATCATTCCTCTACTGGATAACTCAACTAAAATCCAAGCAAGAAGCATTGCCAAAAAAAGGATTATAATAATAGTGCGTAAGCCAAAATTCTTTCTACTAATAGACCAGCAAGAAAAGAAAGTCCATTTCTGCTTGAATGTTTTGGTTCTCCCGTCAAAAGAAAGTATTGCTTTACAGTTTGAACAACGTGTTCTCATTTCTGCACGAAAGAAATTTGGCGATTGCAACTGGTTCACAACAGAAAGAGCAGAAAGAAGTTTATCATCCATATCGAGTTTTTCATTGCAAAGAGGACAAGTATATTCAGACATAGGCATTATTTTTTCCCCATAAACTTCGTCATAGACATTATTTCATCGTATATATGTTCCTTATCGTATTTAATCTTCTTTTCGTTCAAATATTTCTCAATAATTGGGCTTATTTGGTCATCAGGCGTATTAAGAGGAAATCCTAATTTGTCACCAGTAGCAACAACCATAACACATTTTATCTCGTCAATAATATAGCTTTTATTGTCCTCCTTTGATAATAAGTGACTGCTGTATGTGTCCGACCAATTCTTTTTAAGAATCTCTAATTCAGTGAGAGGTTCAAGAGATTTTATTTTATTGTTGGTTCCAATATTTATACATTTAAGAGACGCAAACCAAAACAAGGCAGAAATGAACAGCAACCCGATTATTATGACCGCCCATTTCTTAAAGGTCTCAAAACTCTTTTGAGTGATAGCAAAAATAGCAGTTACAAATGTTATGGCTACGACTACATCAATAAAACTCCACACTTTTTTTATAAAATAAATAGGAATAAAAGGATTAAAAAGTATGGCAATAAAACCCATTATCCAAACCCAACTCAACTTTCCAATCCCTTTGGCAGTCAATAGAAGGTAAATAGCCGTTCCAGAAACTATAATTCTTAACAAGGTGATATATCCTTCTGGCATATTTAACAATGCCAATATCAACATAACAATAGAGGTCACAACAGGTGTTCTATAAAATTTATTCATGGCATTTTTCCCTCTTTATTAACCCGACCACGATGGGGCATTGGTAAATACTTTTTACCTACTCCAATACTTATGTATCTCAATGATAACAGTAACGATTAAGGAAAAGATTAAAGCCCAATTTATTAGAGCAAGTTTAGTAGGTCGAAATTTCTTTGGGATTAAAAAAGAAAATATTAGACCTATAGGAAAATAGGCAATAGATATGCCCATTCCCCCCGCAATTCTATACACAACATTTAAGGAAACTCCCGAAGCGTAAAAACACGCATTATTCAAAACAAGTAAAATAAACAGCCCTGCAAAGGTTCTTTTTTTTATCATCAAGGCCATCATTTTTTTACCCCCTTGTGAAAACCCTATAAGTATTGTGCCCTTTAAACTTCGTTATTTATAATCTTTATTAAAAATAATATTCCCTTTTACATCAAATTGTTTAAAATAAATTGACTTTTCTTCAGGGCAAGAAATTTTTGCCTCTGTCCTACCCTTATCGGTATATATTTCACTTAAAATACTTTTATGGTCTTCTGCCAACATCATTTCTACTGTTTTCACACCATTAGAATTAAATAAAACCATTTTAGTTTGCCATCCGTCTTTATACGTAGCAATGCCTGTGTCCCCAGACTTTCTCTTAAGTTGCAATATGCCATTTAGCTTGTTATCTTTTGAAAGATATAAACCTTTTGGAAGGTCTCCTTGAGGATTAAGTATTTTAACTGAATCAAGGATTCTATTATTATTTTTAAATTGATAAACCCATATAAGATTATAGTTTTCATCTGTTCCTTCTACAGGGCCATCGGGTATTTGCCCTTTTATGTGCCATCCATTCTCATTATCCCAGAGTTCTTTTGCGATTTCTTGCCCATTCAAATAAAACGTTCTATAGTTTGAACCAGAATCCACCATTTTAACTGTAGATTGAGAACTATACGCATTAAGGCATTGTGTAAAAACAAAGAAAATGATAAAAATAATTCTTAACATTTTATCTCCTTTTCATAACATTTTAATTTTTAAAGTCATTATACTCTGAAAAAATAAAAACCCCCAGCAACTTTTTATGAAGTAGGGGCAAAAAATTCTAAAGTAATGGTCTTGGGAGCCGTCCAAAGCCGTTAAAACGACATTTTATGTGTGTATATTACCTAAAAACCCAACTACTGTCATGTAATAGTGACCCCATCGGCCATCCGTAGGTTTCTAAAAATACAGTTTTCATGATAAGAATTTAGTCAAAGAGGGTCTTTCCAAGATGCTTTGATAATAAAATAGGACGCAGGCACCGGCCCCCGAATTCTCGCAGGTTGTAAATTCCCGCTGAAAGGACCCAAGCGATGTCTCCGGCTTATAGGCTCCCAAAGTAATACCAACCTTGCTAAAATCCTTGAGTTTTGTTTTAATTTCCGCAATCCAGTACTCATATTCTTCCGGGTCTGTCGCATAATCCATGACTATGACAGAATCCGCAAGACCGCTATTGACCCACATCGGCCAATCCTGGAATGCTTCATATAACGCCCGGGCATATGACAGGCAGCCGGTTGTTAAGATTTGGATCTTTGGGCGTATTGTGCGGGCCTTTTGGTCAAGCCCTTTAAGAAGCTCCGTTACCTGACCGCGTTTCCAATCATGCCATTCTTTGTCGGTATCATCAAAGCTGGCAAGGCCGGTTGCTTTCGTAAACCGTTTGACATTAACGGCGGTATAACCGCAATGCGGGTCCGCATCAGGATAACGAATGTAATCGAAGAGTAGCCCGTCAAGCTGCGGGTAGGCCCGCACGATCTCCTCGACCATCTGCGACAATTCTACCCGGACCCGCGGATCACCGGGCTCAAGAAAATACTGCCCATCGATCTTATAATCTTCGATCCCCTTTTTTACTTTCCTGTTCCTTGTCAGGATGCCCGGTCCGTACTTTGAAAGAAGAAAGGCATTTTTATTATCACCCAAACTAAGCAGATTGACCCAGGCGTAAACTTTAATCCCTGCCTGATGAGCTTCCTTGATAAGAAGCGCGAAAGGGTCTTCTCCAACCGCCGTGACATCGGCCTTATAGGGGGAAGAATTTGCAACATCAGAGGGAAACCACGCCAAATTCGATTTATAAATCTGGACAAAAAGGGTTTTTATCCGCGATCTTCCGGCAAAATTGACCAGTTGCGAGATCTCCCGGCGGCCGGAAAGAACATCAGGGTCTCCAAATGCGGTGACGAGGAGCCCCAAAGCCGGCGGTTTCTCCCGCGGCGATCCGGGCATCACTTCGGCACTTGCCGTTGAAAAATAAAATATTAGTACGATCAATAAAAAGAATGCTGCCCGCTTATACACCGGTTTTCCTCATTATTTCTAACGCCAAAGTGTTAAAATGGCCGCAATAAGCTGCAGATTTAGAAAACTATAGACGGCATTTATAGCAAAAAGTTTCCACGGCTTGCCTTCCCATGTCACCGATCCAAAATTGTGCGGCAGATAAAACCCCAGCCATATAAAAAATGCTCCGCCAAAAGTACAATAAGGCTTATAGATATATAAAAAATAACCCAGCACAAAGACTGTCAGCACTACGCCCAAAAGTGTCAAAGGATACGCCCAGGGCTTAATTTTACGCTCTCCTGCCTTTAGTCCCATTAATTGGGCCCATGTTTTACCGAAGAGGGGCCCATACCATAGATAACCAAAAATAAAACTCGCAACTACCGCTGTCCCCAATACTAAATAATTAGCGTGTGTGTACGGACACATGATCTTTTCCTCCTATATTTTCCGGTTTCTGTCAAAATGACTTCCCTGCAGGTCCTTTCCTATGAAACTGCCATGGATCGTACATATTTCTCAACCCCTTCCTGCCATGAAGGGAACGTAATGCCGAGCTCTTTGGATATCTTTTGGTTCGACATGGCCGAAAAAAGCGGACGCACGGCCCTGGATGTAAAAAAGCTCATCGGCACAGGGATCAACTGTGTTTTGATCCCCGCAGCCTTTAAAAAATCCCGGGCCCATTCATAACGTGAAGCATGGCCGCTGCTAGTCAGATGATAGAGCCCTGCGATCCCATTTTCTAGGGCTTTTAATGTCCCCCAAACAATATCTTCGACGTATGTGGGGATAGACACTTCATCCACACAGACCCTGACCTCTTTGTTCTTTTTGGCCCATTGAGAAACTTTATACAAAAAATTCTGTTTACCGTCCCCATAAACCCAGCTCGTACGAAAGATGAGATGGTCGGCGCAAATTGCGCACGCGGCGGCCTCTCCCTCATATTTACTAAGGCCATACACGTTTAAAGGATTTGTCGCATCATCTTCCGTATAAAGACCGCCCTTTTTCCCGTCAAAAACATAATCCGTACTATAATGAACGAACTTGATGGAACGGGCATGGCAGGCTTGGGCTAGTATCTTGACGGCCTCGCTATTGACCTCAAATGCCGCTTTTTTGTCTGTCTCCACTTCATCGACATGGTTGTAGGCCGCGCAATTAATGAGCACCGAAGGCTTGTGAGCATCCAGCATTTGCTCGACCTGTGTTCTTTTTGCAATATTACAAGCCGCGTGATCGGCCCCCCAAAAAGAGATCCCTTGACGGATAAGCTCCCGCTGAAAGCCTAAGCCCAACTGTCCGTTGGCACCTGTAACAACGACTTTCATTGTTATGCCCCTTCGAAATTATTCTCCGCTTTGGATAAACAGGAGCCTTGGGAATCCTTTACTGACAACAAAGGCTCCTTGACAGGCCAAGGAATGGCGATCTGCGGATCATTCCATAAAATAACGCGCTCCGCTTCCGGCGCATATTCCCTGGAACAATAATAAACGACATCCGCCTCGTTGGAAAGAACACAAAACCCGTGCGCAAATCCTTCGGGAACAAACAACATCTTTTGATTAACTTCAGACAAACGGTCAGCCACCCACTGTCCATACGTCGGCAAGCCTCGGCGGAGGTCGACGACCACATCAAAAATCTCTCCGCGGACAACGCTGATGAGCTTGGCCTGCGCTTTGGGTTTAAGCTGATAATGCAGCCCCCTCAAAACGTTTTTTTTGGACCGTGAATGGTTGATCTGAGTCAACGTCATGGAAAGATCGTTGGATTTAAATTCAGAGGCCTTGAAAAGTTCCATGAAAGACCCGCGGGAATCAGAAAGTATCCGGGGTTCAATAACTACAACATCGGGGATGCGCATCCTTGAGAATTTAAACGGCATGTTATTCCCCTGCTATTTTCTGCAAATAATCGCCATACGAAGTCTTGATCGCGCGGCCTAATCCCGCCAACTCTTGGCGCGTGATATAACCCATATTGTAAGCGATCTCTTCAATACAGGCGATCTTAAGACCCTGGCGTTCTTCCACCGTCTTAATGAACATGGACGCATCGATCAAAGAATCATACGTGCCGGTATCGAGCCAAGCATACCCGCGGCCCATCGCCCTGACTTTTAATTTTTTATCCTTCAAATAGACCTTGTTTATGTCCGTGATCTCAAGCTCTCCCCGGGCCGAAGGCTTGAGAGCTTTGGCCACGCGAATAACGGAGTTATCATAAAAATAAAGCCCGGTCACCGCCCAAGAGGAACGCGGCCGGCTGGGCTTCTCTTCGATGGAAAGAGCATTAAAATTTTTGTCGAACTCCACAACGCCGTATCGCTCGGGATCTTTGACATTATACGCAAAAACAACCGCCCCTTCTTTAAGTCCTGCCGCCCCGCGCACCTCTTCTAAAAGCCCATGGCCAAAAAAGATATTGTCCCCCAGGATCAAACTTACGCTGTCTTTGCCGATGAA
>CAYNGE010000041.1:0-10134 GCA_964396865.1 uncultured Planctomycetales bacterium | reverse complement strand
CGCCTCTGTGCCCGTAGGAGAAGGCCTTTTAGGCCGCATTGTGGATGCTTTAGGAGTTGCGATAGACGGCAAACCTAACTTTAAGGCCCGCGCCATGCAGCCGATCGAAGTAAAAGCCCCGGGCGTTATTGACCGTAAAAATGTGCACGAGCCTCTTCAAACCGGGATCAAAGTCATCGATGCTTTGACACCTATCGGCCGCGGCCAGAGGGAATTGATCATAGGCGACCGCAAAACCGGCAAGACTGCGTTGGCCATTGACACGATCATCAATCAAAAAGGCCAGGGCGTATATTGTTTTTATGTGGCCATCGGTCAAAAAAGATCGACGGTAGTCCAGGTTTATGAAATTTTACGTAAGTTCGGGGCCATGGAATACACGACCATTATAGCGGCCACGGCCTCTGACCCGGCGCCGATGCAATTTATAGCTCCTTACGCGGGCTGCGCCATGGCTGAATATTATCGTGATCATGGTAAACATGCTTTGATCATTTATGATGACTTGACTAAACATGCCCAGTCTTATCGTCAGTTGTCGCTTTTGTTACGCCGTCCGCCCGGCCGTGAAGCCTATCCGGGTGATATTTTTTATTTGCATAGCCGTCTTCTGGAGCGCGCGGCCAAATTGTCCGATGAAAAGGGCGCGGGCAGCCTGACCGCTTTGCCTATTATCGAAACCCAGGCGGGGGACGTGTCCGCTTATATTCCTACCAATGTGATCTCCATTACCGATGGGCAGATCTTTTTGGAAAATGATCTTTTTTACGCGGGCCAGCGTCCGGCGGTCAACCCCGGTATTTCGGTTTCCCGTGTCGGAGGCGACGCCCAGGTCAAAGCCATGAAACAAACAGCCGGCACCTTGCGTTTGGATCTGGCCCAATACAGGGAGCTTGCGGCCTTTTCTCAATTTGCTTCTGATCTGGACCAAGCGACCCGCAAACAATTAGATCGCGGCAAGCGCTTGATGGAGATCATCAAACAGGACATTCACATGCCCTTGCCGGTAGTCAAGCAGGTGGCTATTATTTTCGCGGGGACTAACGGGTATCTCGACAGTCTTCCGGTTGATCGTGTGCGCGACTTTGAGGAGCATTTATTTACCCAAATAGACAGCCGGTACGGTGATTTTGTAAAGACTTTTAATAACACCTTGGTTGTGACCGATGAAGTGCGGGCTCTTTTGAAAGTATTATTACAAGAGGTCAAAGGTAGCTTTAAAGCATAACTATGATCGGCATCAAAGAATATAATAAAAAGATCAACTCGCTTAAGAATATGCGCAAGATGACCAAAACCATGAAAATGGTCTCTGCCAGTAAATTCAAGCGGGCCAATAAGGAGCAGATCAATGCCAGGGAGTATGCCGCGAAGCTCTCTGAATTGATGGCGCGTTTCCAGGGAGCGGACATGGGCAATCATCCGCTGCTGAAAGCTAAAAAAACAATAGACCGCGTTTTGGTCATTTTGTTTACATCAGACAAGGGCCTCTGCGGCGGGTTTAATAATAATTTGATCAGAAAGATCAAAAGCTGGGTGGAAGAGAATCGTCCTAAATACCATGCCGCTATGGATATGGGTTTTTGCGGCCGCCGGGGATATATGTCTTTTCGCCACACCGCTTCGGTCCAGAAATATTATGAAAATATTACGGTCAAGCCGGCTTTTGATGACGCCTTAAGTTTAGCCGATGATCTTATAGCCGCGTTCATCAGACAAGAATATGACGAAATTTATTTGGCTTACAATCGTTTTAACGGCCCTTTGTCTCATACGCCGACCATTGAAAAGATCCTGCCTTTGGATGATTTTCTTTGGGCTAAACCCAGCGTCAAGCCCCCAAGCGCGTATTATGCTTATGAACCCCGGGAAAATGAGATATTTTCTTTTTTAGTCTCCAGATTTATAAATTCTAAGATCTATTTTACATTACTGGAGAACGCGGCCGGCGAACACGGGGCGCGCATGGCGGCGATGGACCAGGCGTCCCAGAACACCGGAGATTTGATCGACCGCTATACGCTGCTGCGCAACCGCGCGCGGCAGGCATCGATCACGACGGAATTAATCGAGGTCATATCGGGAGCGGAAGCGCTGAAATAAAGAAAGGTTATTTATGGACCAACCCAAGAAGAAAATTACCGGTAAAGTCGCCCAGGTACTAGGGGCGGTGGTGGATGTTTATTTCCCGATGGAGGGCCTGCCTCCCATTGAAACCGCCTTGAAAACAACCAATAAATTCATCAATGATCAGAAGAATAATTTGACCCTTGAGGTGGCGCAGCATTTGGGGGATAACATTGTCCGTACCATCGCGCTTGATACCACGGAAGGTTTGGTCCGCGGCCAGGAAGTGACTAATACCGGGGATGGTTTATTGATGCCTGTGGGAGAGGGGACTTTAAGCCGGGTCATGAATTTATTAGGCGAGCCTATTGATGGAGGGGGAGCTGTTAAAGCGGTTAAATATATGCCGATCCATCGTCCGGCACCGGATGTCGACCAACAAGAGACCTCCACTTCTATTTTGGTGACGGGGATCAAAGTCGTTGATCTGCTGGCCCCTTACCGTAAAGGCGGCAAGATCGGTCTTTTTGGCGGGGCAGGGGTCGGGAAAACCGTTATTATCCAGGAGTTGATCCACAACATTGCCAAAGAACACGGCGGGTATTCTGTATTTGCCGGCGTGGGAGAGCGCACCCGTGAAGGGACCGCTCTTTACAAAGAAATGAAAGAAGCCGGTGTTATGGATAAAACATCGATGGTGTACGGCCAGATGAATGAACCGCCGGGGGCGCGTGCCCGGGTGGCCTTGTCCGCTTTGACCGTGGCTGAATATTTTCGTGATGAAATGCACCAGGATGTGCTGTTATTCATCGATAATATTTTCCGTTTTACCCAGGCGGGTTCTGAGGTTTCGGCGCTGTTGGGCCGCATGCCCTCGGCGGTAGGTTATCAGCCGACGTTAGGCACGGACATGGGCGAATTGCAGGAACGCATCACTTCCACCAAAAGCGGGTCGATCACATCCATTCAAGCGATCTATGTGCCTGCCGATGATTATACGGACCCGGCCCCGGCCGCCACCTTCGTGCATTTGGATGCCACCACCGAATTGTCACGCCCCATTGTTGAGTTAGGCATTTATCCGGCGGTCGATCCGTTGACCTCCACCTCGACGATCCTGGCCCCTGAAATTGTCGGGGATGAACATTATCTTGTAGCGCGCAGAGTACAGGAAATTTTGCAAAAATATAAAGAATTACAGGATATCATCGCCATTTTGGGCATGGACGAACTTTCACCGGAAGACCGTCTGACCGTGGAACGCGCGCGCAAGATCCAAAAATTCCTCTCCCAGCCTTTTCATGTGGCGGAACAATTCACCGGCCTTAAGGGCAAATATGTGCCCCTGGAAGAAACCATCCGTTCCTTTAAAGAAATTTTGGAAGGCAAGCATGACGCTATTCCGGAACAAGCCTTTTACATGGTAGGCAATATCGATGAGGTCATAGCTAAAGCAAAAACATTATGAGTTTCCCGCTTTCCATAATTTCACCCAGCGGCAAGATTTTTGATGATACCATTGATTCTCTGTCTGTGCCCGGAAGAGAGGGCGGTTTTGAAGTTTATAGCCATCATGCGCCTTTGATAGCGATTTTAAAAGCAGGCAAGGTCTATGTCCGCAAAGACGATCAGGTGACCGCCTATGAGACGACCGGCGGTGTTTTAGAAGTCAAGCCCGAACACAATGTTCTTTTGCTGGCAGATCAAATGACTGCTGAATAAATAGGGAGACGCCCCTATTTTTTTCTGCCGGTTAGGGACCGCAGTCTTCCTGATAAAAATCCCCAAAAAAATGGAAATTGGCCTAAGAGTGTCCCAACAGCTATCAGTCCCAGGTAATAGGCGGGAGGAATGAGGGGAATATAGATGAGGACCTTGATCCAAAGAGGGGTTTTAGCCGTAATGCCGACTAAGTGAAAAATAAGCTTACGCACAGGCATAATGGCCATGCCTGCCAGCGAGAAGCTTAGCATGATCATCCAAAAATCCCAATTGCTTTTAATCTGCCATTTTGTTTTAAGGCGTTTGATCCAACTCACGGCGCACTTGTTCTCGCGGGTTATTTTGGAGGCGCCAATGGAGGTTTCTTTTGGGTGAGTACGGGCAATTCTTTGGATTTAGCGGCGTTTAACGCTATAAAACTTTTCCATTTTTCAGGCAGATCGGCATCAGTAAATATGGCTTGTACCGGGCATTCGGGGATACAGGCGCCGCAATCAATGCATACTTCCGGGTCGATCACCAGCATTTCTGCATCTTCATGAAAACAGTCCACCGGACAAACGGTAACGCAGTCGGTATATTTACATTTGATACAAGGTTCAGCTACAATGTGTGCCATATGGATCCTCCGCCTTTCTTGACTTTAAACATTAATCACCAGAAGAGTAAATATAACAAATCAATGTACGGGTGTCAATACAAGAATTCGCAGTTTTTATCATCCTTTTGATTTGACACGTCGGGGTCCCTGCGTTACGATATACTTCAACTATGCTGGACTTAAAATTTATCCGTGAAAATCCCCAAAAAGTCAAAGCCGGATTGGCCGCCAAAGGTGTTGTGGTCGATCTGGATGGTTTATTACAGCTCGATAGCCGCCGCCGTGGGTTGATCATCAAAAGCGATGAATTAAAAGCGAAAAAAAATGCCGCTAATGATGATATCGGCCGTTTGATCAAAGCCAAACAAGATCCCAAAGCCACCATTGCTTCCATGAAAGTCATAGCTAAAGAGGTCGACACGTTAGAGCCGGAAGTAAAGGCGTTAGACGAGCAGATCTACAATATTCTTTTGGGCATTCCCAATATCCCGCACCATTCAGTGCCTCAAGGCGGCCCGGAAGCCAATAAGGTCACAGCCAGCTGGGGAGAGAAGCCCACATTTAGTTTTAAACCGAAAACGCATATTGAGATCGCCGAAGGTTTGGATATTATCGATTTTAAACGCGGTACGAAGTTAAGCGGTTCGAATTTTATCCTTTATAAAGATCTGGGCGCCCGCCTGGAGCGTGCCTTATACAATTTTATGCTCGATGTCCATACCAGCCGGCACGGTTATCGTGAGATGTCACCGCCGGTATTGGTCAATGCCGCTTCCATGACCGCCACGGGCCAGCTGCCTAAAATGAAAGAGGACATGTACCATTTGGAAACGGATGATCTGTATTTGGTCCCAACAGCCGAGGTCCCGGTGACGAATATTCACCGTGATGAAATGCTCAATGAAGAAGACCTGCCTTTGTATTACACGGCTTATACCACGTGTTTTCGCCGGGAAGCGGGTTCTTATGGCAAAGATACCCGGGGCCTGGTGCGCATCCATCAGTTTGACAAGGTGGAGTTGGTCAAATTTGTCGCGCCCTCGACTTCTTATCAGGAGTTAGAGTCTCTTTTAGGCAATGCCCGTTATATTTTTGAGATCTTGAAGATCCCTTACCGGGTTTTGATGCTGGCTAGCGGGGATCTGAGTTTTGCGGCCGCTAAATGTTATGACATCGAAGTTTACGCGGCCGGAATGGATAAATGGCTGGAGGCGTCCTCCTGTTCGAATTTTGAAGATTTTCAAGCCAGACGCGGCAATATTTCCTATAAGGGAAAAGACGGCAAGAAAAAAGGCTTTGTGCATACTTTAAACGGTTCAGGCGTGGCCCTGCCGCGCACGATGGTTGCTATCTTAGAGAATTATCAAACATCCGATGGGGATGTGATGGTCCCTGAAGCTCTGCGCCCTTTCATGGGCGGTTTGGAACGTATCACGCGCCGTTAACGCCGGTGGGGGAGTTTTTGTGAAAGATATTTTTTGGGCAATTTTAAAAATACTTGGTTTTCTGTTGGTCCTGCCTTTGGTGGCCGCGTTTTGTATCGCTTTTCAGGATCGGATCCTATCGCTTCCCATAGACAAAGAAGCATGGATATTATGGGGCGCGGGGACCTATGTGGGTTTAAATCTTTTCGTTTATGATTTTCAAGATGTATATGTTTTCGGAAAAACCTGGGTTGAAAGATTGTTCACCTTTTTTAAGCCCGCCGGCTATGTCGTGCCTGTTTATTCCATTTTTTTGATCATTATTTATGTGGTCCTCATCATTCTGGGCCGTGAGGCCTCAGTGCAGCCGTATTTTTTATTCGCCATCGCCTTTACCCTGGCCATGCATTTGGTCAAGACGGCCCATGAGATATATGAGGCGGACAGCAGCATGTTAAAAGCGCATTACCTATGCACCTTTAGCGTTATTTTTATAGTGAATTTATTTTTCATATCCCTGCTTTTGGCATGGGTGGTCCCGGAGTATTCATTGGTGGGTTTTGTCAAATCCCTGTCCTCACAAACCTGCCATCTTTACAAATCTGTTTATAGGCTCTTCTTTGTAGATTCTTCCACATTTTATAAATGAAAACAATTCATTTGCCACGAACGATCTTAAGCGTCTATTTAATCTCTTTGATTTATTGGGTGTATTTAGCCGTAGTTAATAATATGTCGGCCGATCTGATCGACTATGTGAAAATTGGCCGCATGCTGCATCAACAAGGATGGATCGCTTTTTTTAAAACCGGCCCGCATCGTGAGCCGTTGTATCCTTTGCTTATCTCTTGGGCATTGAGTTTGGAAAGTTTAACCGGTATCGTTTATAGTAAAATTACTTTGGCATATGATATTTTGATGCTCATGACAGTCCAGGTCTTGACATATTACATGTTGAGGCGTTTAAATGTCCGCACGTGGATCTGTTTTTTTGCACTTTTATATTTGGCCGTTTCACCAGAGATCACAAACATGGCTTTCAATCAATTTGCATTCTCGGAGATCGCTGTATATCCCTTCATCCCATTGATCATCATTTTAGGGTATAAGGGGTGGAATGCTGTAAAGCAAGGCAGATCAATAAACGCCCTAGGTTATGGGGTCGCTGTTGGTTTGGTATTTACAGTTGCGACTTTTGTTAAAGGCGTGTTTGAATTAATTTTTCCAAGTTATCTTATTTTATTTCTGGCGGCAGCTATTTTAAAGAACAGGTTGTCCGTTCCGCTTGTTTGTTTTTTAACCGCAGCGGCGGTGTTGTTTTACATTCCGATCACAGGCTACAAATTGCTAAATAAACAATACAATGGGGATTTTACTATTACTGATTCCCGGGGCCCGATGGCATTTTATGGCAATATAGCCCGTCGAACAGGACCTTTGACCTTTAAAAAATACCTCGTTGCTCTTTCTTATGTGCCGCCCGGGATGTGCGGGCAGTATTTTAATCAAGAAGAGTGCGATTTTTGGTCTTTCAATGAGTCGGATGCTTTAGGAGGCCGAATATTGAATGATCAGAAGCTGTCACGGCATACTTCAATGGACACTCTTTTTTATCTTTTTAAAGAAAACTCCTTGATCAAGCTGTTCAAGTATTTCGTATTAACAGTCACAGAAAGTTTAAAAATGTTCTTTTGGGGGGCCGCATCTCCTTTTGGGCCAATATTAACATTTTTTGGGATCATTTATGGCGTATTATCTATTGGCCGTCTTCCCGCCTTAATGGGCCATATTTTTATTTTTGTTTTTTTATATGTTTTTTTTCATACACTTGGTTGTATTTTGCCTCGCTATATACTTCCTATAGTGCCTTTATATGTTATCATTATAAGTTATGCCCTACATTCCATTATGTCAGATAAAAAATTTTATTTGTCACGAATTTGGCACAGCTAAGAATTCTTGATCTAAAAAATAAATTGTAGATTTTATAAACTTATTAAATTAAAGTATTTACGAGTTTGGAGAGGTGGGTCGAGGCTAAATTGGAGAGGTGGGTCACGGCCATGGAAAATGCTGGTGACACAACACCTCTCCTTTATCTGGATGTATTTGAATAGTAAATTTTGTATTTGATAGTAAAATTTTGGTAAGGAGAGGTGGCAGAGTGGTCGAATGCGGCGGTCTTGAAAAGATGTTGGATAAGAATAAGATCGTTCTACTTTTAGGGGTGATGCTTTTTTTGTTAGTTAATATAATTACCCTTAAAAATGGACATAACTGGGGAGATGATTTTAGTCAGTACTTGACGCATGCTAAAAATATCGTTGAAGGTAGGCCATATAGCCAGGGACTCATTCTAAATGCCTGGGAGGTCCCTGGACCCGGCTTTCCTTTGTTGTTGGCACCTTTTCTCAAGTTATTTGGCATTAATTTTAGGATTTTTAAATTTTGTAACGTCATTTATTGGCTGGTATCCTCTTATTTTTTCTATTTGATCGCAAAAAAGAGATTGAAATCAGACCACGCTGTTCTGTTTTTCTTTTTCTTGCTTTCGTCGCCTTTTTTCTTTACCTTTAAGCAATCGGTGATTTCGGATATCCCCTTCCTGGCTTTTCTTGCTCCAGCTATTTTTTTATGGATAAAATATTTTGAATTAGAATCAGCTCCTGCGGGGCAGCGACGCAGAACCCTGCTTTGGGCCATTGGCCTTACTGCCATGGCTTATTTGGTTAGATATGGCCCTGGATTGGTATTATTCCTGTCGTTGATCTGCTATGTAATGTTCGTAAAAAGAAAAATATTTTTGGCGTTAATTTTGTGTGGCTCTTTGTCAGTGATATTTTTTATTGATAGGATGTTAGGGGTAACCGTGATCAACCACGCACAAGAAATTCCCGCTTCATTTTTTCTGTGTCTAAAGAATTTACTTCCGATGCTTGTTTTTTCCCTTCTTAATATGTTGTCCATTTTAACGCCCTTCACTCAGATGCCGTATGCCCTGGCTTATGTTTCGGCGTTTATCGTGCTCGTTGCAACGGTGATTATTTTTTTGGTTAGAGTGATGAGGGGAAAAACAGACTTTGATGAATGGTTTTTTATTTTTTATTTCTTTGGAGTTAATTTGTGGTACATGCCTGACGGTGCTAGATATTTGTTTCCCATTTCGCCTTTAGCGGCGGTATTTTTTATCGAAAGCTCTTATAAAATTTCAAAAAAAGTTTTTTTGCCCGTCTTTGTAATGCCTGCTTTTCTGAAATGCGATTTAATCGGTCTTTGTTTAATTATTTTGTGTTTGCTGAATTCGATTTGTATCGCTCGAAATTATTCATTTGATGATGATCAAATTTATAGATCAGAAACAACTCAATTAGTCCAAAACATGAAGTTGATCATAAAAAAAGATGAAGTGTTTACTGCTGTAAGGGCGAGGACATTAAGTTTCTTGACTGATCGGCAAGGGGTAAAGCTGCATTGGCCTTTTGATGTTCTTGTCCGATATTATAATGTTGGTTATTTTGTTAAATTAAAATCTCAGTGGAATTCAGCTGAGCATTGGGACCCAGAATCTACGGAATTAGTTTATGCGCCTATATTTAATTTCGTTCCTGTTTGGCAAAACGATCGTTTTGTGATTTATAAGGTGTTGTATAAACGTTAATTGGCCATTCTTCCTTGGTTGTATGAAGGTAAATATGATTCCTGGCCGAATATTAATCACCTTTCGTATATTTTAAAAATTGCTTATAATGAATTTGAAAATCGGGCAGGGCAGATAAAATGTCCTTGGGAAACAAAGACAGAATTTATCAAAATAATTATTTTTGCAGATTATATTAAATAAATACTCTATGATTTTTTGGAGAGGCGGGTCAAAGCCTTGGCAGGAGAGGTGGGTGGGCGTAGTGGAAAAGTGCAGCCACACAACACCTCTCCTTGTTCTGAATGTATTTGATATAGTAATATTGTGGTATGGAGAGGTGGGTCAAAGCGTGGAGGATAGCGACGACACAACACCTCTCCATTTTCTAAATGTATTTGATATAGTAATATTGTGGTATGGAGAGGTGGCAGAGTGGTCGAATGCGGCGGTCTTGAAAACCGTTGCCTCGCAAGGGGCCGTGAGTTCGAATCTCACCCTCTCCGCCAGTATATTCTTGCGAGCAATCGCAAAGTGTTGTAAATCATAGTTTTTCTTTTAATACCGACGGGAAGAGTCATCTTTTCCCGTCTTTTTTTGTCCCTTCGTTTCCCTCATTGTTTTCTAGAGTCGCCTTAATTCTGTCAAATTCTGTCAAACTTTTAAAAGCCATTTCGAGGTAT
>CAYNGE010000040.1:0-10212 GCA_964396865.1 uncultured Planctomycetales bacterium | reverse complement strand
TTGTCATAAACCGAAGCAGACGGCAAAAATATTCCGTGCCGAAAACATAATAGCTATTCATCTTTAGTGCGCGGAACC
Organism: uncultured Planctomycetales bacterium; assembly: GCA_964396865.1. Lineage (GTDB taxonomy): Bacteria > Omnitrophota > Gorgyraeia > Zapsychrales > Fredricksoniimonadaceae > JABDGZ01. The sequence goes on along the minus strand of CAYNGE010000040.1, from coordinate 10,134 downwards.
ACATTAGCTATGCAGCTCCCCTAGCTCCTGCATTTGTTTCAAATAATCAAAGACCTTCATGGCCTCATCTTCATCAACAAGACTTAACGCGAAGCCCACATGCACGATCACATAATCTCCCACCTTGGCTTGCGGTACATAGGCCAAAGAAACTTCCTTGAGAATGCCGCCAAAGTTGACTTTCCCTTTTTTATTGATCACGTCGTCATTAGAACCCGTGATACTTTCAATTTTTCCCGGTATTGCCAGACACATCTTCGATCCTCCCTTGCCCCGCCGCATTTAAGGCGGTGGCCGCTACAAACATCTGTCCCAACGAGATCCCGCCGTCATTCGTAGGAATTTGTTGATGCCAATACGGATTAAACCCTTCTTGTTTAAGACGGTCAACCGCTTTTTGAGTAAGCCATTTATTTTGAAAACATCCTCCTGTTAAAACAACATCGGACTGCCCTGCCTGACGCGCCACATCGATGATCATTTCGATTGTGGTTTGATGGAACCGCGTTGAAATATATCCCGTATCACGTCTTGCGCGGATGTCTTCAATGACTCCGCCGACTATACCGGACCAATCAATACACCCGCCTTCATTTTTCTGGTCTAAGGGAAGTATCTTATAACAATACGGGGCTAATGCAAGATTTTCCAAAGCCTGAAACTCCAGGGCCATGGCCGCCTGGGCTTCAAAGCTTGCTTGATGACATAAGCCAAGCATTGATGCAATACCATCAAAGAGGCGCCCCATGCTTGAAGTCAAAGGGCTATTGATCTTTTGCTTAATCATCCGGCCGATGACAAGCAATTCCCGGGAATTAAAGGCTTTAACACAAGGCAGATCTTTATATTCCTGCCAATTCCCGTCACAGAGGCCAAAAAGAAGACCCAACGCCGAACGCCTGGGCTCTTTGACCGCTTGCTCGCCGCCGGGCAAGGCGAACAAATTTAAATGGGCAACCCGGCGGCAATCAAGACCGTCTGTCAGCAGAAATTCTCCTCCCCAAATAGTACTGTCCTTGCCATACCCTGTCCCGTCCCAACAAACACCCAAAACCTGTTTGGTTAAGCCATGCTCGGCCATGCCGGAGGCTACATGGGCGTGATGATGCTGGACTTGCGTCACCTCGAGTCCTGATGAATGGGCAAAACGGCTGGAAGTGTAGTCGGGATGCGCGTCACAAACCAACCTTGTCACAGGGGCATCGTAAATCGATTTTAAACTGCGTATTGTTTCCTCAAAAGTCAAACAGGACATCTGGCTGTCTAAATCACCAATGTGCTGGCTTACAACCGCGGATGACCCCAAGCCCAAGGCCACGGTATTCTTTTGATGGGCGCCTGTTGCTAACAGGCCATCACAATCTTTTCCGATATCGATCGGTAACGGCGCAAACCCTCTTGCCCGGCGAAGTAAAGTTGGACCTTCACAAACAACCTGCATGATCGAATCATCCACATGACGGACAATGGGACGGTCATGCACCAAAAAGAAATCGGCAATGCCTTTTAAACGCTTCAAACTTTCCGCATTATCGATACAAATAGGCTCTTCGCTTATGTTGCCGCTGGTGGCGACAAGGGGCCTGTCAAGCATCTTTAAAAGGATGTGTTGTAAAGGCATCGAAGGCAGCATACAGCCCAAATAAGGATTTTCAGGGGCCGCTTGCTCTGAAACCTTAAGTCCTTCCAAAACTTTTCGTAACAAAACAATAGGGGCTTGAGGCGATCCAAGGATCTGCGCCTCTAACGGGCTGACCTGACAATATTGGGCCGTCATTGCCAATGAAGGCATCATCAGGGCCAAAGGTTTATGGGGCCTTGCTTTTCGCTGACGCAATAAAAGGACCGCGTCCGTATTAAGAGCGTCCACCATCAAATGAAATCCTCCCAAAGCCTTGACTGCAATAACGGCTCCGTGCTTGATCAATTCCACCGCCTTTGGAATGGCCTCGGCGGCCCCTGCTATCGTATTGCCACGGTCGTCTAACAACGTAACCTTGGGGCCGCAAGCCGGACAAGCATTGGGTTGGGCATGAAAGCGCCGGTCCATAGGATCGTCGTATTCCTTCTGACAATTTTCACACATGATAAACTTCTTCATAGAAGTGTTCGTCCGGTCATACGGCAACGCTTCGATTATGGAATATCGCGGGCCGCAATGGGTGCAATTAGTAAATGGATACAAATAGCGGCGATCCTTCGGGTCAAAAATTTCCTTAAGGCATAAAGGGCAGCTTGCGATATCAGGAAGGACCAAGGCTTCGTGCTGATTGCTATCAAGACTGGACAAGATTTGGAATTGATGAAAACCTTGGGGGGCTATATCCGTTAAAAGACATTCCGTAATAACACAATGAGCGGGGGCTTGGGTACGGATGAGGCATAGAAATTTCTCCACCTGGGCGGGAAGGCCTTCAATTTCTATACAAGCCCCGCGAGAGGTGTTACGGACAAAACCTTTGAGATTAAATTGCCGCGCAAGACGATAGACCCATGGCCTAAAACCCACCCCCTGCACGGTGCCGCGTATTTGCAGCCGTAATGATCTTATCATAGCTTACTTAAACGCTATTTGCTCGATGGTGACCTTATCCCCTGCGATGACCTTGACCTGGCGGGATTGGCAAAAAGAACATAAAGGAAGATGGTGGTCTTCAATGCCGCCCTCTTGGCCGCATTGGCTGCAAACAACCCGCATCGGTTCTTCCACGAGCTTTAGTGTGACCCCCTCTAATGGCGTTGACTTGGTTATCAGATCATAATGCATAAGAACGGAATCCGCCATTAAATGATAGGCTTCCCCCACCTTCACTGTGACGGATCCAACCGCGCGCCCGGGATACTTTTTAAGTTCCCCGATGACCGCTTCGACGATCTGTTGGGTAAAATGACCTTCGTGCATAGCCTATTTCTTGATTGAAGCGCATATCAGCAAAACTGCCTCTTTAGCGCATGTAAGTACATCTGGGGATATTTGATCCCCGACTTCAAAACGATTGCCTCTGATAGAACACAACTGTATGCGCGGATCTTTGTGGTAGATACTGCGCGCCAGATTAATAAGCATTTCTGCGGATAAATGATGCGACGATGAAAGTGCGCCTCCTTCTGAACTTTCCACTTGACGGAAATCCAAAGGAGGCCCGTCAGTCGATGCGTCCACCAGGATGATCCTCTCAAACTCAAGCATCGACTCTACGTCTTCTACGTACAACTGTTGAGTGACCCACACTTTAACGCGCTTGATGCCCTTGGCTTCAATACAGTCGGCAACGTAAGGCCCCACGCCGTCATCGCAGCGTAAAGGATTACCGATACCGATGACCAAAATATTTTTAAGCTTATCCCCGTTTAAGGACATGGACAATTTTGCCGGTGTGGTCTTTGATCTCAATTATCATAGGCATTGTTCCCATCGCATGCGTTGAGCACGAAAGGCAGGGATCATAACAACGGATAGCGGCTTCAACCCTATTGAGCGCCCCTTCTTTGACATCCTTGCCCCTGACGTATTGCCTGGCCACCTCTAAAACAGACCTGTTCATGGCAGGATTATTTTGTCCTGTAGCGATCAACAGATTGACCCGCGTTAATCGGCCGCCGGCATCTGTTGTATAATGATGAAATAATGTCCCTCGAGGGGCTTCACAAGAACCAACTCCTTCATGAAAATTTTGCCTGCCGAATGTTTGGGTGTCCTTGGAAGTCACCCGCGGATCTTTAAGGATATGTTCTGCCTCTTCGACGCAGCCAAGCAGCTCAATTAAACGGGCATAATGATAATAAAAAGTGCCATGCACCGGCTTACCCCCGCGGATAGACTTAAAATTCAAAAATTCTTTCTGGGCTTTGGGCGTCTTCATTCGGGCCGCAACATTTAATCGTGCCAGAGGCCCAACCCGATAAAAGCCTTTTTCAAAACCATAAGGTTTGTAATAAGGATACTTTAAATAGGACCATTCGATAGAGCGCTCCGCGATATGATCCAGATAATTTTTAGGGTCTATCGAGTCGGCAAGGACCTTGCCTTCTTCATCAATAAAACGCAGTTTCCCGTCATAGAACTCCGACTCCCCTTGAGGGCCTACCGTCCCTAAATAAAGCGTTGGAAAGTTAGCAAAACTATCAACCATGTCTTTGTTGCGGTCATGGTATTTCTTGATAAGATCGATGCCCATCAGAGAAGTTTCGGTAACTTCGGCTATCCACCCTAATAAGGTCTTGCGATTTTCCTCACTTAGCGGGAAGCCCATTCCTCCGGGAACAATGCCCATAATATGGACTTTTTTACCGGTAATGCGTTCGCTGATCTCCTGGCCGAATTTACGCAAACGAATGCCCCGCAGCGCCAGATCAGGCGAATGGGCCGAAAGACCTACGATGTTTCTAAGAGCGGGGTCGCTGTCCCAGCCTAAAATAAAATCAGGTGAAGACAGATGAAAAAAAGAAAGCGCGTGGGAAGATATGATCTGCCCTAAATGAATAAGGCGGCGCAGTAGATCTCCCGTCAAAGAAGGTTTAATGCCCATCATCATTTCGCAGGCTTTGGCGCTTGAGAGCGAATGACTGACCGGACAGATCCCGCAGATACGCGGGGTGATCGTCGGCATTTCCGTAAAATACCGCCCTTCACAAAATTTTTCAAATCCACGGAACTCATTGACATGAAAACGCGCGTCCTCGACTTGTCCCTGCGCCCCAAGCATAATCGTGATCTTGGCATGACCTTCGATCCGGGTGACCGGAGAGATCAAGATCGTATTGGATTTGTTGATCTGGCTATCCATATTTTAGTTTTCTTTCCTGTGATAAATGCGGAACGCGGTCATTAAGGAGTTCCAGGATCACGTAAAAAATGGTGTCCGCCTGTGGAGGGCAGCCGGGGATAAAATAATCCACATGGACAATTTCTTGCAAAGGAACCGCCTTCTTTCGTAACTTCAAAAGCGCCGGATGGTCGGGCACTTTCCCTTCCTTGTCGTTGCTGACCGCTTGAATATAAGCGTAATTAAATACTTCCTCTTTAGGAAAATAATTACGCATCCCGGTGATATTGGCTGTTACAGCGCAGTCGCCTAAGGCAACCAGCACTTTAGACGCTTGGCGGATACGGTATAATTCATGCAAATGCTCGTCACTGGTCACAGAACCTTCCACCAATGTGACATCGGCTTGCGGAAACTCTTTGGCGTCCACGATGGGGCTCTTGACAATGTCCGCAAGTTTGGCCACATCAAGGATGCGCTCATCTATATCTAAAAGCGACATATGACACCCCGAGCAGCCGCCCAGCCATACCGTCGCCAATTTTTTCTTGCTCATAGGTTCATCTTTCTTTTGGCCATTAATTCGCCTACCATTTCAGGCTGTTTTGTTAACTGTCCCTGCATGGCGGATTTGGACCACAACGCTCCTGTAGGACAGGAGAGCACGCATTTACTGCACGAGGTACACGTCGTAGATTTGCCCCAGGGAACGTTAAAATCAGCAATGATCCTTGCCTTGATGCCGCGGTTCATGATCCCCCAGTTATAGGCCCCTTCTACCTCGGAACATACCCGCACGCAACGCGTGCACATAATGCAGCGGTTGTGGTCCATCACATACCACGGATGCGATGTATCCACTTGGGCGTTGGGAAAAAGATAATGGAAGCGCACATGCTCCATCCCCACCTTGTAACCCAGGTCCTGCAGCTCACAGTTGCCATTGGCCACACACACGGCACAAATATGGTTACGCTCGGCAAAAAATAATTCTGTGGTAATTTTCTGATATTTCTTCAATCTTTCGGTCTTGGTCTTAATGACCTGATTGGCGGCCACTCTCGTGGTACAGGCGGGAAGAAGTTTATTGACCCCTTCTATTTCCACCAAACATAAACGGCAGGCCCCTACCTCGCTGATCCCCTTTAAATGGCACATGGTCAGGATCTCAATACCATTTTCGTTACAGACATCCAGGATCGTCTTGCCCGCATCGACCTCTAAAAGTTTGCCATCAATATTGACCGGGATCTTATCCATCGGAAACCGCCTCTAATTTTTTATTCCTGGCAATGTGGGCCAAATATTCATTCTTATAATATCTTAACGTGCTAAGCAATGGATTAGGCGCGGAGGTCCCTAAACCGCAAAGGCTGGCTTCTTTAATATATACCGCCAATTCTTCCAAGTTCTCGATATCTTTGGGAGTGCCTTGCCCCTCACAGATCTTACTTAAAATATCATACATGATCTTGGTCCCAACGCGGCAAGGGACGCATTTGCCGCAAGATTCATCCATACAAAACTCCATAAAGAAACGGGCGACATCCACCATGTCCGAGGTGTCATCCATGATGATCAACCCGCCGGAGCCCATAATGGAACCCAGGCCCACCAAAGACTCATAGTCAACTTTTGTATCCAAATGTTCTTTGGGGATACACCCTCCCGATGGGCCTCCGGTTTGTGCGGACTTGAATTCCCGTCCTGAGGGAACGCCGCCGCCAATATCAAACACGATCTCACGCAAAGTCGTGCCCATGGGGACCTCGATTAAGCCGGAATAGTTGATCTTCCCGGCAAGCGCGAAAACTTTTGTCCCCGTACTTTTAGATGTTCCGATGGCGCTATACCATTCTCCGCCGCGGTTAATAATAGGGACGATATTGGCCAAAGTCTCAACATTGTTGATTAATGTCGGCTTCTCCCATAAACCGACTTCCGCCGGGAAAGGCGGCCTTGGGCGGGGCATGCCCCGTTTGCCTTCAATAGAAGCGATCAGGGCCGTTTCTTCTCCGCAAACAAAAGCCCCTGCGCCGATACGGATCTCCACATCGAAAGAAAAATGACTTCCCAAAATATCGGGCCCCAACAGCCCGTGCTTCCTGGCCGCTTTAATGGCTGCTTCAAACCGCTTGATGGCCAACGGATACTCCCCGCGGATATAGGCGTAACCTTTGGTGGCCCCGACCGCATAACCGGCAATGATCATTCCCTCCAATACACGATGAGGATTGCCTTCAAGGACGCTTCGATCCATAAAAGCGCCGGGGTCGCCTTCATCACCATTACAGATGACATATTTCTGGTCAGACACATATTTAGATACAGTTTCCCATTTAATGCCAGTCGGGAATCCCGCGCCGCCGCGGCCGCGCAAACGGCTGCGCTTGATCTCCGCGATCGTTTCCTCGCAAGACATCTGGAATAAGACTTTCTCCAACGCTTTGTAGCCGTCACGTAAAATATAATCTTCGATCGCTTGCGGATCAATGTCCCCGCAGTCTTCCAAAACGATCTTATGCTGTTTTTTAAAGAATGGATCTTCTCTGGCATCGACAAATGGCTTGGGCCGGGAATCCGAAAACAGCAGCAGATCTTCGATCGGTTTTTTATCGACTAACTGGCTCTGCACGATGGAAGCAAGGTTTTTGCAATTGACCTTCTGGTACAAGGTATATTCCGGCATGACCTTGACTAAAGGCCCCTGGTTGCACGGTCCCATGCATCCGGAAGCAACGACCTCAATTTCCCCATCCAGGCCGCGGTTTTTGACTTCCTCCTGTAATTTTTTAAGCACAGCTTCTGAACCCGAAGAAATACACCCGGCCCCGCAGCAAACACACACTTTGTGTTTATATTGATTTTGCCTGGCCTTTGCCTGCTGGGCTGTTGTTATTAAATGCTGACGATTCATACCTTAGCTTCCATTTTTGCAAGGATCATATTTTTAATGGCCGAAGGGTCGACCTTGGCATGGACCTCATCATCAATGACCACCGCCGGGGCCAGACCGCAAGCGCCGATACAACGGGCCGTTGAAACGCCTAATTTGTTGTCCAAAGTCACCTGGCCCGGCTTGATCGAAAATTCTTTTTCAACTTGAGCTAAAATATGCTGGGCGCCTTTGACATAACAAGCGGTCCCTGTACACACGAGGCACGTATGTTCGCCTTTGGATTTTAAGGAGAAAAAATGATAGAACGTGACGACAGAATACACCCGGCTGGGAGGGACTTTCAGTTCCTCAGTAATAAAAACCAGCACATCCATGGGAAGGTAACCATAAACATTCTGGGCCGTATGCAAAATTTCAATAAGCGCGCCGGGTTGGTAGTTTTCCTTCTTTATTTTTGCTGTAATTAACTTGACACGCGGATCTGTCTTGGAAAGCATATAGCGTCCTTAAATAGCATGATACATTTCAAAAAGCTGCCTCCGGGTCGCGTCAAGCCTTTGAACGAATATATCGGCCAATCTTTTGAAAATTTCATAACCCAGATCATGGTCCTTTTCACTTTTTTTACGGATAAACTCCCCATCGATAATAAGCAATTCTGTATTTTCCATGCTTCGCGCGCTAAATCTCCATTCGTGCGGAGGGATCAACCACGACCAGCCGAGAATATCTCCCTGATTTAAAGTCTGTATGGAAAACGGTTTACCTTCCGGAGATGTCATTTCGATCGACACTTTTCCTTTAAGGATCAAATAGAGCTTGGAGGCTTCCTGTTTTTCTTCAAACACATATTCATTGGTCTTAAATGTATCTTTGCTCACTTGCCCGGAAAGAAGATCCAGATGCTCTTTCTTCATCCCCTCAAAAAAAGAATATGAAGCCAAATTGACATCTTGCATATTCCCCACCTCCTATTGTATGGACACCGCTGTAATTAATGGATGATACCCTTTTTTTATAGGATTATCAATCCGATTTATGTTATACTATCTATAAGCTTTCCTTATTGGTATAACATCCTTAGATACATGATCGACCTATTTTTCATTAAAAGCTTCATCGCTGTCGCCCAAACAGGATCATTTCGGCTTGCGGCCCAAAGGAACAACATCACCCAGCCGGCCGTTTCCCAGCATATCCATATTTTAGAACAAAAATTCCAATGCTCGCTTTTTGAACGTTCCTCCCGCAAAACGGTTTTGACGCCTGCCGGGCGGGTCCTCTTGGTCTTCGCCCAACAGATGATGGATTCTTATCAAAACGCCTGTGCTGAGATCGAAAAAATGAACAACCTATTTATCGGATCGATCCGCATCGCATCTGTCTATAGTATCGGACTCTATCAACTAAAGCCCATCATTCAGCGTTTCCTTAAAGCATATCCAAAGATCAACATCCACTTGGAATACTGTCATCACAATTTAGTTTACCAAATGGTCCAGGACAGGTTAGTCGATTTCGGCATGATCGCCTTTCCTAAGGAGATCAAGGGATTGCAAATTAAAATATTCAAGTATGACCGGCTGGTCCTGGTCCAATCGCCTAAGCACCGTTTCTTTAAGAAAAATGAAAAGGGCGCGCTTAAAAAATTAAACAACATGAATTTTGTAGGGATCGATTCCAGGACCCCGACAGGAGGCGCCATCAACCAATTTTTCAAAGCCCATCAGGTCCGCGTCAATTTGGTCAAAGAATACGAAAACATCGAGACCATTAAAGATGCTGTTGAAATAGGCCTTGGCTGCTCCATCCTTCCCAAAACAACCATTGCCCAGGAATTAAAAGGATCTCTCCTTGAGATCGTTCCTCTGCAGGGATTCAACCTTAAAAGACCCTTGGGCCTGGTGCATAGCGACAAAAAAACATTCACCAAGGCCGCCAAGATCTTTTTGGAAACCTTCCCGAAATCCTAACAAAAATACGGACTATTTTTTATTGAGATCTTTGAGCATGCGGTCACGGTCAAGACCGATCTTGGCCATGGCATTTACGGGGTCGAGCGTGTAAAAATGGCAAAAAGTGGACACTTCTTTGATCGTGTGGACATCTTTATCATTTAACGCTTTTAAAATAGAGGCGCGTATCCAGGTTTCATTAATGATATCACGCGGCGTTAATCCCGCCTCCTGGGCCAGGCGGTCGCGGTAGACCGTGCTGGGCGAAACCGCTATGACGTGTTTCTGTTCGTAATTATATTTAAAAACATGGGAAAGCAATACGCGTACCCCATCCCCGCTGGTTTCTGATATTTCGTCGATAACACGATACAACTGCCCTCCCACATGATAGCGTTTAAGAATGACAAATACATCGATCAAATTAATTAACACTTCAGGCACGTTCATTGGCTCGTTATGCAAGCGAGTGATGGTCTCAATCATGCTCCACGTCAGCCACGGAAGCCAAGTG
>CAYNGE010000039.1:2317-10368 GCA_964396865.1 uncultured Planctomycetales bacterium | reverse complement strand
AGGAATTTTTTGCCAAATGTCTGCGAGGATTTATGGCAAGAATGTTCCAAATGAAAATAATCTTTAGAACATTGTTGCCATAAACCGAAGCAGACGGTGGTCTCATACCGACCACTATCGTCGGTCGCAAAAATATTCCGTGCCGAATACATAATAGCTGTTCATCTTAATTGGCGAACAATAACACTCAACTTCAAAATATTATACCAAGATTATCTGGTTTTGCTTAAGAATTGTTTCAGGTATTGACCGGTGTACGAGGTAGGATGGCGTATCAGATCTTGCGGGGATCCGGCAAAAACGACCCGGCCTCCCTTATCTCCGCCGTCGGGGCCCAGATCAATGATATAATCCGCGGTTTTAACCACATCTAAATTATGCTCAATGACAAGGACCGTATTGCCACGGTCCACCAAACGCTGCAGGACGCCCAAAAGTTTATCCACATCGGCAAAATGCAAACCCGTAGTGGGCTCATCTAAAATATAGAACGTGCGCCCCGTGCCCGGTTTGCACAATTCGCTGGCCAATTTGACCCGCTGCGCCTCTCCGCCGGAAAGTGTCGTAGCGGCCTGTCCTAAACGGATATACCCTAACCCCACATCGTTTAAAGTTTGCAAAATGATCTTTATCCTGGGGATGCTTTCAAAAATTTCCAGAGCTTCAGTAACAGAAAGTTCAAGCACATCCGCGATATTTTTAGCCTTAAATTCCACCTCCAGGGTTTGGTCTGTAAAACGCCTGCCGTGACAGACTTCGCACTGAACATAGACATCCGGCAAAAAGTGCATTTCAATTTTTTTGATCCCATCGCCCCCGCAGGCCTCGCAGCGCCCGCCCTTAACGTTAAAACTAAAACGCCCGGGCTTATACCCGCGCATTTTAGATTCTGGTAATTGCGCGAATAGATCGCGGATGGGGCTAAAAACACCCGTGTAGGTCGCTGGATTTGAGCGCGGCGTCCGGCCAATAGGCGATTGATCGACTACAATGACTTTATCAATATGCTGTATGCCTTCAATTTTCTTATATTTGCCCGGCTTTTCCTTGCTGCCGTAAATTTTATGGACCAGGGCTTTATAAAGGATGTCCGTTACAAGCGTGGATTTGCCCGAACCTGAAACGCCGGTCACACAAATAAATGTCCCCAAGGGAATGCTGACGTCCACATTCTTTAAATTATGCTGGGCAGCCCCAATGATCCTTAAAAATTGCGTACCCGCGATGTCCCGGCTTTTTTCCGGTCTTTGGATCTGGTCCTCACCCCTCAGATACCGTCCGGTCAAAGAATCACGGCATTGAATAAGCCCTTCAACATTCCCGGAATAGATCACATGGCCGCCATGCTCACCGGCGCCGGGGCCCAGATCGATCACATGATCCGCCCTGCGTATGGTGTCCTCATCATGCTCGACAACGATCAAGGTATTGCCCAGATCACGCAGGGCATGCAAAGTGGATAAAAGACGATCGTTGTCCTTTTTATGTAATCCGATGCTCGGTTCATCCAGGACATAAATAACTCCGACTAACCCGGAACCGACCTGAGTGGCCAGGCGTATGCGCTCTGCCTCTCCACCGGAAAGGGTCGCGGAGCGCCTGTCTAAAGTCAGGTACTCCAGGCCCACATTGATACAAAAATCCAAACGACGGTTGATCTCTTTTAATATCTCTTCGCTGATGGTTTTTTTATTTTGGGACAGCCTCAAATGGCTGAAAAATTGTTTGGCCTCTTTAATAGAAAAGGCCGTCAGCTGGGCGATGTCCTTGTCCGCGACTTTGACGGCCAATGACTCATTTCTTAAACGCCGTCCCTGACACGCGGGGCACGGCGACTCAAACATAAATGAAGCTATCTCTTCTTTAAGCCAATCACTGTCTGTTTCCCTGAATAACCGCTGTAGATACTTGACTACCCCTTCAAAAGTTCTTCCCCAAATTTCATCACCAGAACCGTAAAAAATAATATGTTTAAATTTTTTATCCAGATCTTTAAACGGCTTGCGAGGATCCACCCTGTACAAGCGGGCGAACTCCCGCAATACGGCCCGGTAATACATCATGTACCCGCGCTGGCCATGCTTCCAGGGGGCAATAGCGGTTGTCCATGGCTTGTCGGCATCCGGCACCAAGGCTTGAGGATCGATTTCCAACTTGGTCCCCAATCCATTACATTCGGGACACGCCCCATAAGGCAAATTAAAAGAAAAAATGCGGGGCTCGATCTCGCTTAAAGAAATGCCGCAATCAGGACAGGCATATTTCTCGCTGAAAACCTGCTGGGGTTTTTCATTGTTAAAATCCACGATCACCATTCCGCCCCCGGTCTTTAAAGCTGTTTCGACGGAATCAGACAAACGCTTGCGCAGCCCCTCGCGGATAGTCAGACGGTCAACGACCGCTTCGATGTGATGGATCTTATATTTGTCGAGTTTGACGGGGTCCGCCGTTTCATAAATTTTTCCATCGATGCGCATACGGGCAAACCCGGATTGGGCGATCTGTTTACCAATAGCACGGTACTCTCCCTTACGGCCGCGTATCAAGGGGCTTAAAATATTAATTTTAGTCCCTTGGGGCAGTCCCAAAATAATATCCACGACTTGCTGGGCGCTTTGCTGTTCTATTTCTTTGCCGCAGGAAGGGCAATGCGGGATGCCAATGCGGGCGAATAAAAGGCGTAAATAGTCATAAATTTCCGTTTGCGTGGCCACCGTGGAACGCGGATTGCGGCTGACTGTCTTTTGCTCTATGGAAATCGTCGGGGAAAGTCCCTCAATGTGTTCCACCGCCGGTTTTTGCAGCTGGTCTAAAAACTGACGGGCGTACGCTGAAAGGCTCTCCACATAACGCCGCTGCCCTTCGGCATAAATGGTATCAAAAGCCAACGACGACTTGCCGGAGCCGCTAAGGCCCGTGACCACCACAAATTGGTTGCGGGGAATGGTCAGGTCAAAATTCTTAAGATTGTGTTCGCGGGCCCCGCGGATGATAATGCTGTCTGATCTCATAGATATATATTTTATATAAATAACAACCCCTGTACCATAAAAAAAGTACAGGGGCTGTTGGTGGCTTAGTTTAAAAAAACCAGGGCCTTATTTGCGCCTCTTGGTGACCTTCTTGGATTTCCTCTTCTTGGTGCCGCCGCGGACCATTTTGGCGCAGGAAATATCACCTTGCTTATCAATGAAATAAAGATACCCGACCTGCCTTTTGATGCCTACCTTGGCGACTTTCTTAGGAGCTCCGCCTTTTTTGGCGCCGCGGGCCATCTTGGCAGAGGAAACGTCCCCATGCTTGTCAACAAAATAAAGGTATCCCTTTTCTTTCTTAACTCCGACTTTAGCAACTTTTTTAATAGCCATGCTTTTGTTCCTCCTTGTTGTTGATGATTAATTTAAAATTTCAGGTCCCTATCTTGACCCCCTGAAAATATTGTTTTAAAGCGCAAACCGCCGAAAGAACGGCCAGAAAACTGGTTTTGGGATTATCCGGACAGACCACATTCTCGGTCTTTGTCACTAAACGGCCGAAAGCGCCGATGACTTCGATCTCATGGGAATTGACCTTAAATTCCGGCGAGGTGGCAATGCGGATGCGTAATTTATCCTTGGCGCCGGAGGCTAAAGCGACCGTCGCCGCCACATTGATATTTTGGGGAAAACATTTGACCGCCTCACGGACATTGCCTTCAAAGAGGATGGTCTCTTTTTTGATAGTGGATAAATTGATCCGGCGCTCCTGCACATAAGCATTATCGGTAAATCCGTAGATCGGCTTGCGTGTAGTTAAACTGATACGGTCGATACGCTGCAGGGCCGCGGCTTTAATGGCATCAACACCGGCGATAGCGCCCGACGGGATGAGCACCCTGACGCCCTGTTTTTGGGCCAATTTTAAAATGGACCCGCCCTCAATGAATTTACCGACGCTCATGATCAAAACGTCTTTTTTGGCCAATAAAGCCTGGCGCACCAGACGGTGGGTGTCCGGAGCATTGACAGCTTCCACCACCATGTCGCAGTGGGCCAAGAGATCATGATAAGATTTTTTAACGATGTTCTTTTTTGGGATTTGTTTTTGAAGGCTCAGGGCTTTAGCGGGATTGATGTCGAATAAAGCTGAAACAACCGCCTGCTCATCGCAATGCGTCTTGATGCTTTTGGCGATGCGCGAGCCGATGGCGCCGCAGCCTAAAATGCCTACCCTGATTTTGGTTCTTCCCTGAGGCCTTAATGGAAACAATGACATTATCAATAAGCCGTGTTTTGCCGAAAATAACGCTTGCGGCGAGTAGAACTTTGCCTTGAAGGACCTTCAAAGGCTCTAATGTATCTGCATTCACACATGCAACGTATTGGATCTTTCCATGAGACCATCGCTTGATGGTCCGTCGGACCATGCCGGACAAAAAAGAAGACCGGCGTTCCCCCGTCTTCATGCGCATGGCAGCGCTTGAAAGCGCCCGGTACAAAACAGGGGCTTGAGCGCGTTCTGCTTTTGACAAAAAAACATTGCGGGAGCTTTGGGCCAGTCCGTCACTTTCTCGCAGCGTCGGCACCACATGGACGCTCACAGGGAAATTCAAATCCGCGACCATGGCCTTTAAGACCGCCGCCTGCTGCGCGTCTTTTTGTCCCAAATACATGATATCCGGACGGACCATATTTAAGAGTTTGGCCACGATCGTCGCCACTCCCCTGAAATGCCCGGGTCTGTATTTTCCGCAAAGCAAACTGGAAATTTTTTCTACGTCGATGTATGTCAAATAGCGATCAGGATAAACGACATTATCCGACGGAATAAAAAGAATGTCAACATTTTCTTTTTTAACTATTTTCAAGTCGCGTTTAATGTCCCGAGGGTAAAACTTAAGATCTTCATACGGGCCAAACTGCTTTGGATTGACATAAATGCTCACCACACAGATATCGCACTCTTTCTTGGCCCGCCGCATCAAAGACAAATGCCCCTCATGAAAATACCCCATCGTCGGGACAAAACCGATCGTCAGCCCTTGGCGGCGTGCTTTGCCTAAAATACGATTGAGATGTTTTATGGTTTTAACGACGTGCATAAAGCAGGGGCTATTTCCTCTAAAGGTCCCATCACAAAAGACCGCTCAAACATGCGCGGGTGCGGGATCATAAGCTTAGGAGTGACTAATTTGATATCATCATACAATAAAATGTCAATGTCTATGACCCGCGGCCCATTGATGGTCCTTTTAATACGTCCCAGTTTGCGCTCAATAGCCCGGATGATCACGTGCAGTTCTTCCGGGGAATGCGCGGTATTTGCCTTTAGGACCGCGTTAAGATATTTCCCTTGGACGGGGCCTCCCACGGGATCGGTTTCGATAACGGCGGAAAGTTTCAATACTTTCAGGCCGCAAGCTTTAAGCTCAAATACCGCCTTTTGAATATATTCAAGGCGATCGCCTAAATTTGAACCCAATGCTAAATAGACAATGGACATTATAATATCTTCGCTAATCGTCCAACGGCCTCATGGATGCGCTCCGTCGGCAGGGTCAGGGCCATACGCACATAGCCTTCTCCGGCACGGCCAAATCCTACGCCCGGCGTCACCACTATATCCGCCTCATCTAAAAAAGCTTTCGCGCAGCTCATAGAATCGCTGAATTTGGAAGGCAATTTAGCCCACACATAAAACGAGGCTTTGGGAGACTCGATCTTCCAGCCGATGGAACGCAGCCCATTGATCAGGGCATCACGACGGGTCTGATATTCGCTTCGCATATCATCAATATCCCGCGGGTCCATATTTAAAGCCGCAATGCCTGCATATTGGATGGCATTAAACACCCCCGAGTCGCAGTTGGACTTGACACGGGCCAAGGCGGATACCAGATCGCGATTGCCGCAAGCCCAGCCTAAGCGCCACCCGGTCATGTAATAAGTCTTGGAAAACGAATGAAATTCAATAGCAATATCACGGGCGCCTTCCACTTCCAAAATACTAGGCGGCTTAATGCCCTCATAATAAACTTCAGAATAAGCCAGATCAGACACGATGATGATCCCTTTGGACCTGCATACAGCCACTAAATCTTGATAAAATTTTAAATCCGCCGTGGCCGCTGTGGGATTATTGGGATAACAAATGAAAATGGCTTTGGCATTTTTGATATCCTCAATGTCTTCGATCCTGGGTAAAAAACCATGGGCCGCCTTAAGCGGCAGACGATGGATCTTACCGCCGGCAAAGATCACTGCCGCCTGGTAAGCCGGATAGGCCGGTTCGGATAAAACCACTTTGTCCCCGGGATCAATGATCCCTAATGGCAGATGGGCTATGCCTTCTTTAGAGCCGATCAGAGGATAAATTTCCGTCTGCGGTTCTAATTCCACCGCGAATCGATTTTTAAACCATTTGGCAATTTCAAGCCGCAACTGCGGCACGCCCTCGTCAAAAGGATAATGGTGATTGCCGGCATCTTCAACAGCCGTCTTAAAGGCATCAATGATCACCTGATGCGTGCGCTGGTCAGGGTCTCCTACCCCTAAGTTAATGACATCGCGGCCGGCGGCAATGGCAGCGCGGCGGGCGGTGTCGATCTCAACGAAAAGGTACGGCGGCAATGATTTTAAACGCTCGGAGAATTCGATTTTAAATTCGGCGTCAGTGGGCATCCTTGATCGCTCCTTTTGAAGGCTACTTTAAACCCAATACGTCCTGCATGTTAAACAGGCCTTTTTTCTTTCCGGACAAAAATTTAGCCGCGACCAAAGCCCCTTGCGCGAAAATGTCGCGGGTTTTGGCATGGTGATGAATGGAAATTGAGTCCACCGGGCTTTCAAAGAAAATAGCATGGTCCCCGACAACTTCCCCTTCACGAAAAGATTCTATACCCGCATGAACGCCGGAAGATCCATGAGCAATTTCTGCCATGGTTTTAGCCGTACCTGAAGGAGCGTCCTTTTTATGGATATGATGCGTCTCTTTGATATGGACCTTATAATTTTTTCCGGTAACTCTTCCGGCTTGGCGGATCAAGCCAAAAACCAAATTAACACCGACGGACATATTAGAAGAAAAAACAATGGGGATATTTTTTGACGTATGATGTATTTTTCTAATTTGCGCGCCATCTAAACCGGTTGTTCCTATGACCATTCCAACGCCGTATTTTTTACAAGCAATTAAATGTTCAATGGTTGCTTGGGGTGTAGTAAATTCAATAAGCACATCACTTCCCTTCAAAGCCGCATCTTCAAAATTAACCGGAATATGATGGGACAGCGAAGGCGCATCAGGCCTGTCTTTGCTTTCTAATAGCGCAAAAATTTTAAAGGCTTTATCTTTGAGCGCAAGCGCAGTGATGCGCTGGCCCATTCTGCCATGACAGCCGGAAACAGCAAGTTTGATCATCTATAATTCCTTACCTTATTTCTTTAACAAACCGTAATTGACCAATGCCTCTCTTAATTTAGCCAAATGGACTTCTTCCATATCGCACAAGGGAAGGCGCAAAGCGCCGTTACACAGCCCCAACATTTCGGCCGCTTTCTTGACGGGAATAGGATTGGTCTCAATAAACAAAGCACGGATCAAAGGCATGAGCTTAAGATGGATCTCCCGGGCCTTTTTTAAATCTCCCTTATCAAAGGCGTCAATAACAGCGGCCACATCCCGCGGCACAATGTTCGCGGCCACTGAAATGACTCCGCTGCCGCCGATAGACAGGACCGGCAAAGTCAAGGCATCGTCCCCGGAGAGCAAAACAAAATCTTTAGGGCACATTTCCCTGATGCGAAGCATTTGGTCCAATGAGCCCGAAGCGTCCTTGACACCGACGATATTCTTGCAGTCCCTGGCCAATTTGGCCATCACTTCAGGTTCTATGTTCCTGCCTGTACGCCCGGCAATATTATAGAGGATAAGCGGGATCTTAACACTATCCGCCACCGCCTTAAAATGCAAATACAGGCCCTTATTAGTCGGCTTATTATAGTAGGGAGTCACAACTAACACCGCGTCCGCGCCGACCCGCTGCGTCGGCCGGTCGGAAAATTTGACGCGGA
>CAYNGE010000039.1:0-2307 GCA_964396865.1 uncultured Planctomycetales bacterium | reverse complement strand
GACCACCAAGGCCGCATCGGCGCCAACCTTGGCCGCATGCTTGGTCATATGCACGGCCTCGGCTGTGGAATTAGAACCGGTGCCGGCAATGACAGGCACTCTGTGCCCCACTACTTGCACGCAAAACTCAATGGTGCGCTCATGCTCCTTTTCAGACAGCGTCGGTGACTCACCGGTCGTCCCGCAGGGAACAATGCCGCTGGTGCCTTCCTTGATCTGCCAGTCCACCAGCTTCTTATAAGCGGCTTCATCAACACCATCACCGGCAAAAGGCGTCACCAAAGCCACAATAGATCCTTTAAACATAAAAATATTCTCCTTTAGCGATCAACTTCGCTTTTCCCTTAAGCCACACGTTATCTATCTTGCCATTGGCATCCAGATCAAAAGTGATCTCCAGGATTTCTTTGCCCGCCGTTGATACTTTCATGGCCGCGCCCTTTTGTTTTTTAACATTGGGATGAGCATGGATATACGCGACTAATGCCGAAGCCACCGCCCCTGTGCCGCAGGCCAATGTTTCCGCCTCCACGCCGCGCTCATAGGTACGCACCGACACCATGTTCTCACGCGTATGTTCAACAAAATTGACATTGGTGCCGCGCGGCGCAAAACGCGGATGATTGCGGATCAAAGCGCCCAAACTATTGACATCCGCTTCCTGTAAAGCCTCGACAAAAACCACTGTATGCGGGACCCCTGTATCAATAAAATGCACTTCCAACTTTTGATTGGCGACCGTGATATTCAAATTGGGCCGATAATCTTTGGGATTAGACAAGCGCACACGGACCGCCTCACCCTTGACTTGGGCCAGAATTTCACCGGCCAAAGTTTCCAAACCAAACAGGTCTTTGACCGGTTTTAAATTAGCCGCAATATAGGCGGCCATGCAACGGGCGCCATTGCCGCACATTTCTGCCTGCGATCCGTCAGCATTGAAAATGTGCATACGGTAATCTGAAACGGCGGATCTATCCAATATCAAAACCCCGTCAGCGCCGATCCCATTTTGGCGGGCACAGACAGCCTTGGCGAATTGAACATAATCCAAATTCTTTCTGGCCTCAATAATGATAAAATCATTGCCGGCACCGGCCATTTTTACAAAAGGAATGCTTACCATGTGACGATGCGCTCCCCGCGCATGAGATCTTTGAATGTCTCGCGTTCTTTAACGACCTTAAATTGATCACCTTTGACCATGACTTCCGCGACACGCGGGCGCAGGTTATAATTGCTGGCCATCGCATAACCGTAAGCCCCGGCACTCATCACTGCCAGCAGATCACCCCCAAAAACGGCAGGCAGCGTGCGGTCATGGGCGAAAAAATCCCCGCTTTCGCAAATAGGGCCCACTACGTCGACTTTTTGTTTGGCCCTTTGCCTTTGCTTAACAGGCACGATCTCATGATACGCGTCATACAGCATCGGACGGATCAGATCATTCATGCCGCCATCTACGATCACGAATTTTTTATGCCCATTGTCCTTGACATAAAGGACTTTGGTTACGAAGATCCCGGCATTGCCGGCAATAAAACGCCCCGGCTCCATGATGATCTTCAGGCCGGTCTTCTCCAATAGAGGCAGCACCCGGGCGGCATATTGCTGGGCGGTTTGCGGGACCTCGTTTTTGTAAATGATGCCCAGCCCGCCGCCGATATTCAAATACTCGATATCCACGCCTTTTGCGCGCAATTCATCAATAAAGGCGATCACTTTCTTAATGGCGCCCACAAAAGGCGCCCCTGAGGTGATTTGAGAACCGATATGGATATGCACCCCATTGATGCGCACATGAGTATATTTCTTGCGGTCCTTGAAAATTTGACGGGTAGTGCTCATGTCAATACCGAATTTCTTTTTTAAAGAACCGGTCGTAATATATTCATGCGTTGCCACAGGCACATCCGGATTGATGCGGATGGCGGCCTGCACGTGCCTGCCCATTCTACGGGCCATGCGGTTGATCTCTCCTAATTCCGGCTGGGACTCGACATTAAACAAAAGAATACCCGCCTTAATGGCAAAAACAATTTCTTCCTGCGTTTTTCCGACGGAAGCAAACACGATCTTTCCGGGGTCAGCTCCGGCCAACAAGGCTTTTCGTAATTCCCCGACCGACACAACATCAACGCCGGCGCCCAGATCCACCAGACTTTTGATCACGCTCAAATTACCGTTGGACTTCATGGCAAAACAAATGAGCGGATCAAGACCCGCAAAAGCCCTCTGGATCTTTAAAAAATGATCGGTGAGGGTTTTATAGCTGTAAAGATAAAAAGGCGTGCCCACGCGATCGGC
>CAYNGE010000038.1:0-10577 GCA_964396865.1 uncultured Planctomycetales bacterium | reverse complement strand
GGGCCAAATCTTTCATCGCTGTTACAGGGTCTTTAAGGCCGTGGCCGGTGACCGTGCACACTAAACGTTCCCCCCGATGACTTTTAAAATATCCGGCCCCGGCTAATTTGATGATCCCGGCCACCGACGCCGCAGACGCCGGTTCTACAAACACGCCTGATGACGCCGCCAAAAGATGATAGGCCCGCAAGATTTCATCGTCCGTGACCATGTCAATTAAACCGCCGGATTGATTACGGGCCTCTACTGCCGTTTTCCAACTCGCCGGATTACCAATACGAATGGCGGTGGCAATCGTCTCAGGATTTTCAATAATACGGTCATGCACGATCGGAGCTGAACCGGCCGCTTGAAAACCCAACATTTTAGGCAAAGCCTTCGACTTTCCCGCAGAACGGTATTCTTTGTATCCCTTCCAATAAGCGGTGATATTACCGGCGTTTCCGACGGGAATAGCATGAAATTCCGGCGCGTCCCCTAAAAAATCACAAATTTCAAAAGCCGCTGTTTTCTGGCCTTCGATACGAAACGGGTTTAAAGAATTAACTAATTCGACCGGATAGTGGGAAGTAATATCCTTGACCAGCCCAAGCGCGACGTCAAAATTACCTTCAATGGCGATGACCTGCGCTTGATGGATCATGGCCTGGGCAAGCTTCCCCATGGCAATATTACCATTAGGAATAAGGACGACGCATTTAATACCCGCGCAACCGGCATAGGCAGCCGCGGAGGCCGATGTATTGCCGGTGGAGGCACACATGACAAGCTTTGCCCCTTTTTCCATGGCCTTGGAGATCGCCATGGTCATGCCGCGGTCTTTGAAAGAACCCGTTGGGTTGAGACCTTCGTATTTTAAAAAAGTTTGCAGGCCCGTGATCTTGTTTAAAAACTCCGCCGGAATAAGCGGTGTATGGCCTTCATACAAAGTTACCACCGGTGTTTTATCAGAGACCGGCAAATATTCCCGATAGCGATCAATGATCCCCATCCAGCGCATCAAAGTTTCTCCATGCGTATGGCCACGGGTTTACTGCGAACGACCGCCAGATCGGTGATTTGATCCAAAGCATCACGCAGGGAACGCTCATTGGCCAAGTGCGTCAACATGACCACCGGCACCGTGGATCCCTTATTTTCCTGCTTTTGATTGACCGAAGCGATGGAGATATTATGCTGGCCCAAAACGCCTGTAATAATGGACAAAACCCCCGGCTTATCAATGACCATGAAACGAATATAATACCTGGTTTCGATCTCGTCGATCTTCCTAAGCACAACGTTTTGCTGCTCTTCCGTTGGGTTAAAGATCCACGCGGGCATTTGGATGTCCTTGCGGATGCCTAAATTGATCAGATCACTGACGATGCCGGCAGCCGCGGTCATCTGACCCGCGCCCTGACCTTCGATAAACACATCTCCCATAGGGTCTAGATCAAAATAAATGGCATTATCCACCCCATTGACGGTCGCAAGCCCATGGTCTTTGGGGACCAAGGTCGGGTGAACGCGCACATCTAATTCATTGCCGATCTTTTTGGCAATGGCCAATAAGCGGATCTCCAGATCAAGACCGGTGGCAAATTCAATGTCATCATGGGAAATATGGCTGATCCCCTCCACATGGAAATCTTTAACACTGACAAATTTCCCCTGGGTCAGGAAAACAAGCACGGCTAATTTGTGGGCCGCATCCATGCCGTTGATATCAAGCGTCGGATTGCTTTCCGCGTAGCCTTTTTCCTGGGCTTCTTTTAAGGCTTCCTGAAAAGTCAGCTTGCGGTTGGACATCTCGGTTAAGATAAAATTACATGTGCCGTTGATGATCCCATAAATACCGTTGAATTTATTACCCGCCAGCCCTTCGGTGATGGTCCGGATGATAGGGATCCCGGCGCCGACGGCAGCCTCAAAATAGATCATGCTATTATTGGCATTGGCTTCCCGGAATAATTCCTGGCCGCAATTAGCCAGCAGCTCTTTATTGGCCGTGACGACATGTTTACCGCCACGCACCGCCTGCAGCAGTATATCCTTGGCCGGGCTCATGCCGCCGATCAGTTCAACGACCACATGGATGTCCTTGTCGTTTAAAACCGCGTTGATATCCGACGTCAATAAAGTATATTCAAGGCCGGGAGAAGCTTTTTTCTGGATACTGCGGTCGACAATGGTCTTAATAAAAAAATCTTTTTTATACTTGTCCCTAAAAAATTTACGGCGATTCTTTAGGATCTTGACGACCCCCTGCCCCACGACTCCATAACCGATCAGGCCTATATTAATGCGATCCATAAGTTTTAAGCCCCCTACTTTTCATAACTCTCTATTTTTTCCAACACATGCAGCACTTGATCGGGAATATTGCTAAACTGTACCCGGATCTCATAGATCATTTCAGGGATTTTCTCCCTGCTTTCTAAAACAACCCCTTCCAAAGAAGCAGGATCCACATTAAATGAAGTTTGTAAATTAAGCACCACTGATGTCCCCTTCTTTAAGGGATACGTCGATATAAAACTTATACCCCCCCGACTGACATTATTGATCTGGGAGATATCATGCTTCAGGTCAGATTTGCCTCCTTCACAATAAGAAAGGATGAAATTACGCTCAATGCGTGTATGTTGCCGGCGCTCTTTAAAGGACTTATCCATGGTCAGCCTGGTTTGATAAAATGGTCGGGACGGTGAGATTTGAACTCACGGCCTCTTGAACCCCATTCAAGTGCGCTAATCCAACTGCGCTACGTCCCGGTTAATACTGTATTTTCAAGTAGTTGCGAAAAATCTTATTTGCCATGCCTCAAATCATAAAGATGGAAATCTTTTTATACCAGATTTACCCAAAGCTGTCCAGAAGCTTTTGTGAATGTCCCGATAAGGCTTGTCGCAAAACGAAGAATATGATATTCTAATTTTAAGGATCTAAAGAAAAGAGAGGGGGCTCTATGGCTAATAATGATTTCTTAAACAAAGTTAAACAATGGGACAATCGCGCCGCGCAATGGATGTCCCGCCATTTTTATATTATTTTATTTGAAGCCATTTTAGTCATTATCTTCTTTTTGGCTTTTATTGAGACCCTAAAGATCATTAATACCGGCTTTGATGTTCACAGAAATAATGTCATCGAACGGTTATTATTGATCCAATCCGTCAACTCGATACTGATCGTCGTACTGCTGCTATTGATCTCCTTAGGGGTCCTCAATATCATTAATAGCAACTTAAGATTTCGGAGCATCCTCAAAAATATAGAATTTAATTTAAGCAGACGACGGTCGGACAATAAACCCCAAGAATGATCGATGGCAAGCCGCTAAAAATATTCCTGGCATAATTCCTTGACGCTGGTGACGATCTTATCTTTTAGGCGCCGCGGGGTTTTGATGCCAATGCTCTCTTGTGTCTTTTTTAAATAATGCATGCGCCCCAGCCCTATACTGGCCGCGTAAAGGGCGGCGTTATTCAACCCCTGGGCGGCCACCCCCATGCGCACCGGCCGATTGACCCGCTCTTCGATGCGCTCAATTAAACCCGGCAATAAAGCGCCCCCGCCTACCATCACAATTCCTTTATTTAATTCATGATACAGATAAGACCCCTTAACAACAGCTTCCAGATGGGCCAAAAAATTCTCAATTTCCCAATTAACCACTTCAAGCACGGATTCCCGGCGGATAGGGATGTAACCTTTTTCCCGTTTGACCAAGATCTCGCCCGAAACCGCCTGAGGATTGCTAGCAATGGCCACCGCGTGCGTTTTTTTGATCTCTTCGGCCAATTCCACGGTCAAACTCAAACGTTGGGCGATGCTCTGGGTGACATAATTGCCCCCCCATGGAATAAACTGGACATCCCCTACAATGCCGTTTTTAAAAAATAATACGCTGGTAATATTGGCCCCGATATCCATCAAAGCGGCGCCGTCCTGTTTATCTTGAGGGCCGATGGCAACCTCACTGGCCGCGTACCCGCCAAAAGCTACGCGGCTTACTTCAAAACCGGCCTGATGCACAGCTTTGGTTAAATTGCGTACGCGCAGAGTATTGGCCGTCAACAATAAAAGATTGGATTCTATTTTGCGGCCGATCAAACCCGTTGGATCGATCGAAGAGTTGACATCATCGACTTTATACCATTGAGGAAAAGCATGGATGACCTCTTCTTCCAAACTCACCCCCAACAGCTTGGCCTGATGGTCGACTTTACGTAGATCAAATTTAGAGATCACCTTGGTACCGCTGTCGATCAAAGGGACAATGGCGGATGTACGGCGGGCCGTCAAAACATTGCCGCTGATCCCCAACTGCACCGCGTGCACTTTAATGCCGGTCTTTCGCACGACTCCCTGGACGGTACGATTTATACAATCGGCCAACTCAGTGATATCGCTGATCGAAGCTTCTTTAAAACCAACCGCCCTGGTTTCAAAAACGCCCAGTAGATCCAAAGCCTCCTCGTCCTTAACGCGGACAATGCTGGCTTTCATGGTATGCGTGCCCAGGTCCAGGCCGCAAAAATATTGCAACTGTTTCATTTTTTTAAGCATACGTTATTCCTTGGGAACGTCCGTGATGTTATTTGCGATCACCGGCTCTTTAAAGCGCAGATCAATGTATTTGACTTTGTTTAGATCGATCTTATTGCCGGCTATCAACATCTGCAATAGCTCTATCTTATCCTTTGTATCGTCCTGGTCAAGGATGACATGCATATTTTCACCAACCGTCATGTCGATCTTTGAGAGATTACTAGTTTCCATGGAGGTAATGTTCCATCGTTTTAAGTAAGAGGAAGCCTTAAAACTATTAAGAATGTCCACTGCTTCCGCCAGCTCTTTACTGCGGATACGCATTCCCAAAACCACCCGGTTCCTTTCAAGAGGGATCCCGTGCACCTGGGGTAAGCTCGCGCTTTGCGCCGCATAATACAGTGCGACCCCTACTTTATCTACCAACAGGAATTTTTCCCTAAAATAAATCTGCATTAAGGGTTCCCTTTTTTTAGCCAAGATCATGATGCGGTCCGGCAATTGACGCACCACCCTTAATTGAGCAATGTAAGGATATTCTTGGGCGATCTGGCTTGCCAGTTTCTTAATATCAACCTTAAAAATATTTGTCCCTTTAAGCTGTTTTAACGCGCGCAGGTCGATAAACGCAATGGACCTGTCGATCATAACGTCCCTGACTTCAAAAAGCGGAGAAGAACTTAAATAGTCGACAGTATTGACGTAGCACGTAAAGATGACAAAACCAATGAAAAGAAAAACAATGATGCGGATGACCGCGATCCTGGATATATTAACGCCGGATTTTTTTGCCATAAGCCAGATCTAAGAGTTTTTCACATACTTGCGTAAAGCTATACCCCGCCGCACGGGCGGCTTTGGGAAAAAGGCTCGTTGCGGTAAAGCCGGGAATGGTATTGACTTCCAAAATAAAAGGATGCTCATCTTCATCCACACGTATATCCACCCGGGCAAATCCCTCACAGCCTAAAACTTCATACGCCCGCAAAGATATTTCTTTGATCTGACGGCATAGGTCTTCAGAAATTTGGGCCGGGCATATGTATTGAGTCGCACCTTTTTGATATTTGGCGGTATAGGTAAAAAAATTCTCCTGGGGACAAATTTCCACCAAAGGCAAAACCTCCCGGTCAAGGATCCCTGCGGTATATTCCCGGCCTTTAATAAATTCCTCAACAATGACCTGCCGGCCGTAACTGAAAGCATTTTTAAGCGCCGGCTCCCACTCGGAGGGATGGCGCACCATATGAACACCAATGCTTGAGCCTTCACAGGCGGGCTTAACTACCACGGGTGTCGATTTTAAATGGCCCCATACCGTTTTAAAATCCACGTTCTCCCCGTCGGTAATTAAATAATGCGCGGCCAGAGGCAAACCGGCCGCGTCAAGGGCTTTTTGCGTCAGGATCTTATTAAAAGCTCTTTGGCTGGCCTCGACCCCTGATCCGGTATAAGGAATATCACAATCTTCTAAAATACCCTGGATGACGCCATCTTCTCCCAGACGGCCGTGTAAAGCTATAAAAGCAATATCCAGCGGTGTCTCCTTTATTTGCCGGATAATTTGGGAAACATCCTGCGTGGTGATGTCCAAAAGCTTTACGCGGTGGCCTTCTTGCGATAAAGCATCCGCCACCGCCTGGCCCGAACGCAAAGAAACGGCCCTCTCTGAGGAATACCCGCCCATTAACACGCCTATGGTCCCGAAACTGCGTTGACTCATACGCTCTTACCCGCCGTGATCAATTTTTCATTTAAAATTCTGACCAATTCATCTGAAAGATGATAGATGTCACCGGCCCCCAAAAAAAGCACCAAATCCCCCGGGCGCACATGGTCCTGTAAATGTTTTAAGATATCTTCTTTTTTTAAAAAAATAACTTTTGGGCCAAGTATGGCCTGCACTTTTTCAAATAATGCCCCGACTCCCACTCCTTGGGAGACCTTCTCACCTGCCGAATAAATATCGGTCAATACCAGTTGATCGCTCGCTTTAAGGCTTTCGGCGATTTCATTTAAAAGAAATTTGGTCCTTGAGTACCGGTGGGGCTGAAACACGACGATCAGGCGTTTTTGTGAAAATAAACGGGCGGCCTTAAGAGTGGCCTCGATCTCGGCAGGATGATGACCGTAATCATCGACTATCATCACATCGTCCACTGTGCCCTTCCATTGAAAACGACGTTTGACTCCGGTAAAACTTTGAAGTGTCTTACGCATCACTTCATAAGGAATGCCTAACTCTAAACCCAAAGTAATGCAGGCTAAGGCGTTTAAAATGTTATGCCGCCCCGGAACATTAAGCTCAAAGTCCCCTACTTGACCGCGGCGGGAGAAGCACATAAAAGAAGAATGAAACCCTTCAGTTACGATACGGGAGGCATACACATCCAGCTTGTCGCTTAAACCATAACTGACGGCGGAGACATTTTGCTGGCGCACAAGACCGGTGAGCTTCCCGTCTTCTCCGCAAACGATCACTTTGCCGCCCGGAGCCGTACACCGGATGAATTTGGCATAAGCGTCTGTGATCCCCTCCCAGTTTTTATAAAAATCCACATGTTCGAAATCCATGTTAGTGATGATCGAATAATGCGGGTTAAAATAAAGAAAGGTGCCGTCACTCTCATCTACTTCAGCCACAAAATATTTTCCTTCTCCTAAATTGGCATTGTAAGCGCTCCCATTAATGATCCCTCCGATAGCAGTGGTGGGCGAAAACCCCGCATTAATAAGAAGGCTTGAAACCATGGATGTCGTCGTGGTCTTGCCGTGAGCGCCGGCGACCGTTATCCCAATTTGTTCGTTGACCAATTGGGCCAATACCTGTGCCCGGCGCAACACCGGGATGTTGCGGCTGACCGCTTCAATAAGTTCAGAATTATTAACACGGATGGCGGATGAATAAACCACATAATCCGCGGTCGTAACATTGCCGGTATGATGGCCGATGGTGACCTTCGCCCCTTTTTTACGAAGGTCCGAAGTAAATTCATTGTCCTTCAGATCTGAGCCGCTGACCGTATGACCTTTGGCCAAAAGCAAAGAAGCCAGCGTCCCCATACCGACGCCGCCGATGCCGATCAAATGATAATGTTTCCCCATGAGTGGTCCTCTCCTAAAAAGTTCTTATATAATCGCATATCCGGCAGTTTTGATAAAGGAATAAATGAACCTTTTTTATAATCCTTCCGCGACCAAAGCCAATTGCAGTGCCGCATTTCCTTGAAATAACCCTCCTGTTTTCATCCTTAAAGCTTCTCTCGAGGCGCCCGAAGCCAATAAGCGATCCACGGCTTCCTGGAGTGGATTTTTACTCAAATTTTTCTGTTCTATGATGATCGCGGCGCCGCAGGCCGCTAAAATATTCGCGTTATATTTTTGATGATCGTCGGCAAAAGGATACGGGACTAAAACAGCGGGCAGGCCCAAGAGCCCCAATTCACTGACAGTGGCCGCGCCCGCGCGGGCAATGACTACGTCTGCCGCTGCATACGCCTGGCTGATATTATTAACAAATGCGCACACCTTGACCGCTAAACCGGATCGCTCATAAAGTTTTCTATAAAATGGATAGTCTTTTACGCCGGTCATGTGAATGGCCTGAAAATGGGCGCTTGAAAGGCTCTCCATCAATTTGAAAAACACTTCATTGAGCCTCTGACTGCCCTGGCTGCCGCCTAAAAGCAAAAGAGTTTTTTTGCTTGGAGAGAAATCAAAAGCCTCCAGCGCTTCGCTCTTACGGCCCACAACTCGATTGTGACAAGGGCATCCGGTCCACACCGTTTTTTCCCGGCTAAAATATTTACGGCTTCCTTCAAAACTGATCGCCACTTTTTTGACCATCTTTGAAAGCAGGATATTGGCTTTTCCGGGGACCACATTCTGTTCATGGATCATCGTCGGACGCCCCATAAGGATCCCCGCCATGACCACAGGAAATGCCCCGTAACTGCCAAAACCAATGATCTTATCCGGCGAGCTTTTATGTATGACGCTAAAAGAACACCACACTGCCTTTGACATGGTTGCCCCAAAATCAAGCCAGCCCCCCCAAGAACGGTCATTAAGGCCGCGGGCCGAAAGGGAATACAAAGGAAAACCCAAAGCCCTGATCTTATCTTCACCCAATCCCAAAACTCCGGCAAAGCTCACATGATGGCCCCTGGTCTTCAAAGCTTCAGCTGTTTGGATGGCCGGGAAAATATGCCCGCCCGAGCCTCCTGTGGCGATCAGTATGTTCATTAATAATCCTGGGTTTTAGAGATATTCAAAAGAAGAGCAACCGCTATCAAATAAAAGATCAAAGCCGAGCCGCCATAACTGATAAACGGCAAAGGCAGGCCTTTGGTAGGAAAAGCGCCTATGCTCACCCCTACATTGACCACGGCCTGCAGTCCCAGCATCATAATAATACCCATGCCTAAAAAATACCCGAAAGCCTGATTAGTCTGACGGACAATACGGGTGCCCTGCCAGATCAAAAGACCAAAAAGCACAATGATGGAAAGGGTGCCGACGAGTCCTAACTCCTCACCGATGATCGACAGGATAAAATCCGTATGCGCCGCCGGCAGATAAAAAAGTTTTTGCTGGCTATGTCCCAGACCGACGCCAAAAATACCGCCGGAACCTAAAGCAATTTGTGACTGGGTCAATTGAAAACCGATGCCTTGGCTGTCCTGCCAGGGATCCAGAAAAGCAATGATACGCGCCATGCGGTAAGGTTCCTTCGCAATTAAGTACCACACCACAGGCAGTGCCGAACAAAAAATAAGCGCCAAATGCCAAAGCCTGGCGCCGGCCAAAAACAACATGGCCAATGTTACCACCGCGATCTCAACGGTAGTCCCCAGATCCGGCTGTTTAACGGTCAGGGCGCAAACGATGCCCATGACTAAAAGCGGCGGCAGAAACCCGTTCTTAAAACTCTTGATGATCTGCTGTTTGCGGTCCAAAAAATCCGCAATATAAATGATCATCGCGAGCTTGGCCATCTCGGAAGGCTGAAAATGAAAAACCCCGATCTTAAACCACCGGCGGGCCCCATAGCTTTCATGGCCGATATGAGGAATGAGGACCATCACTAAAAGTGCCGCACAGATCCCGATCAGCAAGCGCGCATGCGGCTGGATCTGACGATAGTCAAAACGTAAAACAAAAAAAGAAGCGACCAGGCCAATGACCAAAAACAGCATATGGCGTTTTAAATAATACAGGCTGTCGCCGTAAGTTTGCATGGCATTGACACAGCTGGCAGAGTAGATCATCACAATGCCCACGCAAATCAAGGTCAAAACAGTCATCGCTAAAGCAACTCGTTGTTCACGCATATTATGTTAAATTGTTGACGATCTCTTTAAAAACCTCTCCCCGGTGCTCATAATCTTTGAACATATCAAAACTGGCGCACATGGGTGAGAGCAATACACATTCGCCTGATGTTGCGAGCCCCCGTGCTGCGCTGACCGCCTCCTGCAAAGACTCCGCTGTTGTGACCGGCACGGCATCGCCGAAGGTCGATCTCATAATATCGCGCGCCTGACCGATAGCGATCATATGTTTGACTTTTTTCCCTACCAAAGATCTTAAAGGCGAGTAGTCCAAATGCTTATCTAACCCGCCGCAGATCATCACCAGCGGCTTATGCGCCCGCTCCAAGGCCCATCGCCCGGCTTCCACCGTCGTTGATTTAGAATCATTGATAAAATCAACGCCTTTGAAGTTGCGCACGAATTCCAGGCGATGTTCCACCCCTTTAAATTGCGCAAATGTCGAAAGAGAGACCTTATCGCTGATGCCAAGCGCGCGGGCCGTTTCTATGGCCGCCAAATAATTCGGATTGTCCACTCCCGGCGGATTATCCGTGGTATTGAAAAAAAGTACTTGCGCCTTTAAATGTTCAGCCAGCCGGTAATGTTCAGGCTGAGTTAAATTCAAGACGGCGAAATCACGACTGTCCTGATTGGCAAAAATTTTACACTTGGCCTGAAAATATTCTTCCAAATCCTTATGCCGGTCTAAATGGTTCTGGCTAAAAT
>CAYNGE010000037.1:0-11274 GCA_964396865.1 uncultured Planctomycetales bacterium | reverse complement strand
ATTTAAGAAACAGATTGTTTGCAGACATACTCTTCATCCCCCACCCCCAGGCTCAAAGAAAATTTATTATCAATGGATACGAAACTGTTTTCTAAAACCAACCACCCATCGGTATTGTTCTTAGGAAAAAGCTCATCATTATCAAATAAAATGTATTGAGGTATAAACTTATGGTCATTTATAAGAATTTTGGTATTTTGCTCCGTCAAATTCAGGATATTATCATCCGATAAATTGCTTACCAAAAAGTGCAAAACCAGATAATTGGGGTCTTTATTGCTGAATGCTTCAAGCAAATTGACATCAAAATCTGAGTAGGAACATTGTGTGGATATCTTCCTTTGTAAAAATTCACGGTCATTGATTGCGTTATGACTTTTTAAAAATTCATACTCCCTTGCCATTTTCAATAGTTTTAGAACGGTTAAAGGATTCTTAGGCTTGTTGTCGGTTTGATTAATCACTTTTGAATCCAGCACATAATCAACCTTCTTGGCATCCCCGATAACAGCGCTGTAATTAAATCTATGATTAGGGGTGAATATAAAAACGTTGGTTTCCCCTGTGTCCTGCAAGGGCTTTATGACTACACTTTTAGAATTTTGGGGGATCTCAACCTGAACAAGTGAATTATCCCCCACCGTTACTAAAATTGGTTTCTCAGGAAATTGCAGCACTGTGCAATAGCCCAAGGCAAGATGTACCATCAAGACGTCTTCTTCTAAGGGCGTTTCGTAAAAAACTTTATTTGTTTGTAAATAACGGCTGTCCTCTTCGGCCCGTAGCGGTCCCGATAAAAGTGTAAAAATAATCAATAAGATGATTTTCATGAATTTTTGTCCTTTGTTAAAGATTTGTCCTTTTCAATCACATCTGTCATCAAGAATCCGTAAGGGTTCACCTCTGTTGGCTTGACCTTGGTTACTTCAAAGATATAGGTCTTGGGGCTGCTTTTATCGTTGTCGTTAGTATGGATATTACTTAACCCCTCAACTTCGACCCAAAACGGATTGGAATTTTTAGTAACAGTGATAGTATCAACGATAAACTGCTGGGAAATATTCTCGCTTTCGATGATGGGCTTATTGACCTTGTAGGACTGCATTATATTTTGGATGGATTTCTCTCCCAAGTATGGCCTGATAGCATCAATCTGGTGCGGTAGTGAATCAACACTAAAGGACAAATACTGACCGGCAATGATCCTTATAAAATCTTTAAGCAGGGCTTCATTAACTCCTAAATCCTTTGTTTTAAGGACGGTGATTTGGCCGTCCTTGGCAAAAACCACCAAAGGCGGTCTATGGAAGGCCTGCATTAAACCCAAAACTAAAATTAAATTAAGCACCAATGAAACACAAGATATGATCATCAACGTCCGATTATTGCGTTCCAATATCACTCTGTTAAAAACAAGTTCACTCATGGATTTGTGCCTCCTTTGTCATCACCCATCATGGTGTCTTTAAATTTTCCCGATGAGGTTGTTGAATTATAGGTAAACCTATCGTTTAAAAATCCTGTAGCTGATTTAAACCCTGTGTAACCTACGGCAGACATCCAGTTGGTTGTTGTATTCGTGGACATAAGCCCCGCCATACCTGCCGATGAACCTGCCCCAATACCTGATACCAAGCTATTGACGATAAACGGTGAAAAGACCAATACAAAGCATACAGCAAAATTGATCGCGGCAAACTGCTCGACAATATTGCCGGAAGCCACCTGCTGGTTGCTTAAATTAACGGCGATGGCTAAAACAATGTGCCAGAGAATCGGCCAACAGAGAACCGACACATAACTTACAAACCAGCCCTTGACTACATGCCCTGTTGATTCAAACAATATCAAAGGTATCAAGACCGGCCCTATCTTGTATAAAATGCCAGTCATGGAATACCGCACCGCTTCCATGATTTTGGACACAACGGCATAGAAAATAAAAGACAGGTTGATGACAAGATTGTGCAATGAAAACGGCCCAAAGAACCCGTTACCTATCTGGGTCAAGATGCTCTGGCGGGTCATGGTCTGCTGGCGTTGCTGGATATTTTGGCTCATGGTCGCATATTGGGTGACATAATCCTGGGTAGGGTTGATTGTTGTATCAACATCAGAAACTATAGTGCGAGTAGTGTCCATGATTGTGGTGTAATTTTGTAAAAGCACAAAACCAATGACAAGCCGCACAATGACATCGGCCCAATTGACATGATGACTTAAAAGCCCTGTATACCGGACAAACACCGCCACCGCAAACAATGAAATAAGCATGGTTTGTCCGGCGCTTAGACAATTGGGTAAATCAACTTGAACGGCTTGAATGATGGCATCCATAGGCTAAACATTAAAAGTACTGCTATCTACAATTCCCATAAAATCACTAACACCCTGAGATTCATCCTGCTGTTGAATAGTTTGTTGTTTTCGCTCAAGATTATCATTCGAAGATTCGATACTCTGGCCTTTGAGCGATTGAGACAAAAGATAAATGACGTTATTTTCCATCTGGATAAGCTCGGCTATTTCCTGGGCTATTTGTTTAAGCGCTCCCTTTTCACTGACCCCATTTGCACTTGATACAAATTGAGCAACGGTGGCCGCATTTTGTTGGTAAAGATTTTGATAACTGTCACCTACCAGATAACTTGCCGTATTAAGCTTGTCAGAGGCGTCAATATTGGTAAAAGCTGTATTTGTGTTTTGAACGAAGGAATTTAGATTTCCGAAAACAGTTTGCCATTGAGTTGATAAATTCTGGCTTGTGTTAATGTCAGACTGGATGGCCTGAATAACACTATTGGCTGACAAAATGGTGTTTTGAAAATTTGCCATCACTTGTGCCCCATCAGTCCCTTGGGCGTTTAGTTGGGCCAACTGCAAAAGACCCTGTGTGCTGGTTAATTGTTGTTCTAAAGTTTGAACAGCTTGGATTTCTTGGGCTAACTGGGTTAAATGCTGGCTTGTTTGGGTGGCTGTTTGTTGCAGGATAGCGGCCAATACGGCTGGATCAGTAAAAACAAGAGCATGGGCAGGAAGAGTCAACCCAAGAAATCCAAAAATAGACAACATCAATAGTCTTCTCATTTAATCGTCCTCCTCTAAGTGATTTCCCTTTGATCGTAGATAACACCGTTCTCTTTATCTTTGGGAACCAGGACGGTAACTAATTGTTTCTGGGGTTCGGGGCTTTTGCCGGTATTGTCGTCCCAATTCTTGGTTGCAATGTCAACCTTGGCCTGGTTATATCCATCCTTATAGCTCTTGTCCTGCTTGGTTTTATCGCTTTTGTCCTGCCATTGAGCTACTACGTTGCCCACCAAAGCACCACCTAAGCCCCCAATAAGCGTGTCTTTGATGTTATGATGAATAGAATAACCAATACCGGCGCCAGCCCCTGCCCCCAGAGCTGTATATCCAGCATCACGAAAGGTACAGCCTGTTAATAAACACATTAATCCAACTGAATACACGTACTTGTCCATCATAAATACTGTCCTTTCAAGTTAATTATTCTGCCCATGCCTCATCTGCGGGTGATGAAACAACCACAACTTCCTCCACCTGACTCTCACTGGAAGATACAGATGAATCGGGACCCGAATTATTCTTATTTCTCTTAGGTAGAAACCGAACGGTATCAGCTACAATCTTGACATGGCTGTGGGCTTTCCCGTCCTTCTCCCAGCGGTCTTGCTTAAGCCTGCCTTCTACAATGACCCCGCTTCCCTTGGTCAAATATTTAGAGCAGTTCTCCGCGATGATTCCCCATACTTCAACGTCAAAATAGGACACCTCGTCTACTTTTTCGTTGTTTTTCATATAAATATTGTTATTGGCAAGGGAAAAACTGCATACCACCTTGTTGGATGGCGTGTGTTTGATTTCCGGGTTTCTGGTTAAATTCCCCATGATAATAATTTTGTTTAAACTCATGACTTTTCCTTTCTTTTACCAACTGGTTAATTAAAATTTTTATCTTTTACATACCCAACGCCGTGCGGGAAATCCTTGGCGCATTGCTGTAAAACCGCGTACATGTCTAAATTGAAGTTTTCTTTTTTGACCTTCTCGTAATAATTAATATCCATGGCATCTGTAGTCGCTACCCAATATTCAATGGGTGTTGGACAAATGACCATCTTAGAACTTATGTTTTGCAATTGGATGGACTGTGAAAAGAATACCTCCGAGTATTCGCCTTTTTGAATCTTTAAAGTTTCAATAAGGCGTTTTTCCTGCTCGTTGTAATTAAAATATTCAGTGATGCCTTTAATTGCCGGCATGGAGTTTTGACGAAGGATAAAACGGGTATTGGAATTGCCTAAGATGGCATGTTCCAAGCCTCCTGAGAGAAAATCATTGAGCGATTGAGTAATGGATATGGCCCCGGCTCCGTATTTGCGGAATGTCCTGTAACATTCTGCAATAAACTTGGCTGATTCAGGGGTTGATAAAAGCTTCCAACACTCATCGAAGATGACAAATTTGCGACGGCCCGGCTCACTCATGATCTTGCCCCATACAAAATTGGTTACAATGGTCAACATGCAAGCTTGCAGGCGTTCAAACTTCTCCAAGCCCTTTAAATCAAAACAAATCACACTCTTATCTAGAGAAATGGTTGATTTACCATCTGTATAGTTGCCGTATTGGCCGCCCTGGAACCAATTACCTAAAAGCCCTACAAGAGGCTCATAAAATTGTTGGGTGATTTTATGAGCCTCGCTAACGGCTTTTAGAGCATCTTTTAAGTCGCTAAGAACCGGATAATCCTTCATCCTGTAAAGCTTCTGGATGGAACGAAAAATATAATCCTCCACAATCTGATCGGAACCGTTAAAACGGGCCACACCTCCTATCATCTGTTCAATTGTTTTGGTCTTAATGATGAGAATTTCATTTTGCTCTTCTTCGCTAAAGTCACACAGTCTTTTACCCTGGGAAAGATCAAAAAGATTGATTGTAAATTTCTCTTTAAGCCCCAGGTCAATGTATTCGCCTCCTTTCAGAATGACCTGGCGCTTATAAGAGCCCCCAATATCAATGAAAATCTCAATCGGGTCATTCTTGCTGTACTGATTGATAATCTGATTAATGGTAAAACTTTTTCCCGAACCTGTAGCACCAACCACAACGGTATTAAAAGCAGATAATTCATCACAAAACGGGTCATAGGAAGCAAGACCGTGGGTTGTGTTATAAAAAAGACATTCTGCCTTGCCGCTTCCTCTAAATTCAGAAAAGAAAGGCATGAAGTCTGCCAGGTGTGCTGATTTTAAAAGTACCCAACGGGAAGATTCTTTAGTCCAGCCAGGTAGACAACTGATAAAGATGGGCTTTACTGATCCCCAGCGCTCATCGTGCATTTCTGCACCATTAAGTGACGAAAACAAGCGCATGACCTCTGACGTTTTCTTTTTGACCTCTTCAAATTCTTCGGCATAGACATGAACGGTCAATTGCGCGCGGAAAAGCTTTTGATTGCTTTGCTGGATTTCCTCTAAAAGGTATTCGTATTGCCCCACCTTAGTTTGGGCATCTTTATTGACGATATTAAACATGCCCTGCATATTGCCGTACTCGCGTTTACGCATACTTTCAATTTTCTGCCTGCCCCATTCCTTTTCAGGGGCCTCAAAATTGACAACCACATCAAATTCAGGGAATGACAGCCAATCTAATTTGGCGAGCATAGCCGGAACACTGGCCTCCGGCAGGACTTTAAGGGAAATGTATTTGTGATAAAACCCGCCAAAATTGGCATACTCGCCTTTGGCTTCATCAAAGCAAAGGTCT
Organism: uncultured Planctomycetales bacterium; assembly: GCA_964396865.1. Taxonomy (GTDB): domain Bacteria; phylum Omnitrophota; class Gorgyraeia; order Zapsychrales; family Fredricksoniimonadaceae; genus JABDGZ01. The sequence goes on along the minus strand of CAYNGE010000037.1, from coordinate 5,475 downwards.
GAACAGCATATTTGCTTAACGAAAATCTCTTTATCTCGAGGCCTGGGACATTCAATACCCTGTTTTAGGCGGTCTGGATTTAGGTATTTATATATTAAGGACATAACTCCATATTCACCCATCATCCTTACCCTAAACCCAGCACCAACGATGCCTTCCTCTATATTATTAAGCACCAGGCGAAAATCTTTTTTGGCTTCATCCACCTGAGCCGTGGTCAGTTTCTTGACATTTTTAAATAAATTAAACTTTCTTTGAGCTAAAGAAACCGGTGAGAAATTAACCAACAGATAACAACGCCTTCTTCTAAAAAGTTTATCCTTACTCAAAGTTTCAAAACGCTCAATACGTTGAGCGTGCATGGCTTTGATCAAAGGATGAGTGGTCTTGATGATCTTGTGTTCGGCGATTTCTTTGGAATAATCGCTATCAAGCGTAAAAAACACTTGATAGGTAGCGCGTTCGGATAATCCGTTTAGGAAGGTTTCAATCCTTTGCGAATAACCAGTCAATTCATCAGTAGACAGATTATCCAGGCTTGGACAGGTGATTTCATACGACACGGATAAGGAATCATCTTTAAAAACAAGAAAGCTGTCCTCAAAATGGCTGTATGGTAATAATGATTGCAAGCCGTTGAGCTTTAAATCAAGCTCACGGCCTTTGATAGTATGGGCAAATGTCTGTTCAAAAGCTGTAAATCGTTTGTCTTTAAAAAACCAGTCCATGTAATGTTCAGTCGCATTCGCCGGTTTGCCCCTTTTGACCAAAATAAGGAAACCGCTGAATACACCGCAAACCGCCCAAACAACCAGGTTATTCACCTTTATGATTTGCAGGATCAAAGCGGCTCCCAAAACAAGAAAGATGTCCCAGCCTTCAAAACCAAAGACGATCATCCTATCTTGCAAATTTCTTAAACATTTTTCCGAATAAGCTCTCATAATTTAATTCCCAAATGCTGTACTAATAAAAGACACTATTTGAGGTGCTGCAAACATGACAACCGTACCGACCAGGGCCAAAATAAAAAGCTGGGCATTGCCCATAGCCTTCTGCCATCCTGCCACAATAAGGAAGATAATCGCCAAAGGCTGGCAAATGCTTGTAACACTGGTTTGTAATGATGTCATGTCGCTAACTAAGTCCGCGAATGCAAACTGACTGGATAATGCAAAAAATAACATTAAAAGCAAAAAACTTCTAAACACCGGAAACTTGTGCATATTGAAGATTTTCATCACCCACCTCCTCATTTATTGATTGTTCACTGTTATAGGTTTTATAAAAACTGGCTAAGGTGACAAATTGAAAATACAACCCTGCCTCCTTTAATTTGCCTGCCTTGACCATTCGCGCCTCAATAGACAACAACACTTCTCTTGTATGAGTTGTCTGACAAATGTATAAAACATTACGTTTGCCAACGTCATGATGATTGGCATAGGAAATAAAAATATCTTCATACCGATCTTTGGCCTTTGTGGTACGTTCAAATTCCAAAAAGAATTGTTGGCGGCTACCGTCTCGCCGTCTGACCCAAAAGACAGCATCAGGGGTCTGCGAAGGACAGAACTTCATGCGGGTATAAGGATCAAGACACCTAAGATAATTCTCTGACCACCATTCATCAACGGTGATTTGGGTAGATTTTTGTAAAGTCGTGCGGATACGGTTGATTTCTAAATAATGAGGAAATTGAACGGATGGAATTGTGCGGTATTCAAATAAAGGCAGTTCGGGAAAATAAAAATTTAAAAGCTCGAATAATTTCGGTTTATCAATAAACCAGACACCGTGCTTGATTCCTGAATACTTGATATGGGAAACACCAAGCTTATGCATGGCGATGCGGACGGCTCGAAGCTTACCGGGATGGAATAAATGGCGGGTAACATCGTCAACGCTGACAATCCCTTGTTCCCCAACGAACCTCAAGACATAGATTTTAGGTGGAATAGCGCACACGGGCTATCTCCTTAAGTAATCACATCTTGCGGTACAACTTCCTCGTTTGGGCGAAAAGAAATTATACTGCGTTAAACAAAAATTTAATGAAGAGCAACTACTTCGGGGGTTTTGCTTCCTTTAATTCATCACCGTTGGGGGAACGATGAAATGTAACTACTGAAGATATTAGCAAAACAAAAATAAATGTCAAGAGCTATTTTTGATGAAAAGTCAATTAAAATATTAACTATTTTCAAATGATAAAATCGATGAGCGTTTTTCCGTCGGTGAGAAGACTTTGAAAAAAGCTTCCAGGCATCCATAAAATCACAAATTGCCAAGCGTAAATATCTACTTAATTTTCCATAATGGTTTTCTCTATTAATTTATACTTATCCTTTATTTCTTCACCCATGTAATAGTCCAAAAGGTCTTTCTTGGTTAATTTGCCATCAGTAAGAAATTTAGATAAATACTGCTGATTGAATTCCATAGTAAGCATACTTTTTTCTAATTGCTTTAATATTTCTTTATTATTCTGAATATTATTTTCCACCAATTGCTTAATATTTCTAATTTCGTTTATATCTTTAATTATTCGGCCCACTATTATTGTCAATAACTTCAAATCAATTTCGGGCTGTAAGGCATTAATAACAATATCTCTGGCCAGCGTATAGGCAATCGCAAGGTTAGTATAATCCCCCTTCTGTGAATCGATCACTGCAATAAAACCAATGGCAGGAATAAATCCAACATTATCAACCCTTTTTAGTATACTATTATCAATTAATGACAGATCAAGAACTATAATGCTTGCTTTAGAATTTCTATTTGCATCAGCTTCTATAAGTTGACTCCATACAGTATCTGTTCTATTGGTAAAAATTTCTTTTGTTTCAATCTCTCCTAACTTAATATTTTTATCAAATTTGCATTCTATAGCAATTTTAAAATCACTTTTGCCATCAATCTCACAGACAATATCTCCTGTTTTATTTTTCTTTATATCTCCCGCGAGATTTCCTGTTAATACAACCTTATCCTTTAATTTTCTAGTTATAAAATAATTGTTTAGAAACTCTGCTATATCCTCTTCTGCCAAAGACCCCTTTATTGCAGTTTTATAAAAAATCTCTTTTTTCATCTCAAAAATCATCTTGAGACTTTCTAATTCCGTTCCTAACTCGTTTGAAGTTTTTGACAAAAAAGCAGATAGGCGATCTTCCATTAACGCCAATACACCAATATAAAGTGCTTTAATAAATTTCTCTTCACGCTCATCGGCTGAAAGATTATTAAAGTAATTAAAAACTATATCGTTAGAAATTTCAAAATTCTCTACTTCCACCCTCTTGAGTTGCTGATTTAATCTTATTGTCATTTTTACACCTTTGAATATCTAAATGATCCTTTAATATTTCTAGATAAGTATTCCCCTTTAGAAACGCCGGGCTTCATAATCTCAGTATACATTTGCTCTGGCACATCAAAATATTGATACACTGCGCCATTCAAAAATGCAATCTCTAATGTTTGAGTACTTGCGTCGTACCCTATTGATTCAACATTAGATGAGTCAACATGATCTCTTCTCATTGTCCTCTCCTTACTCTTTCTTAGAAATTCTACTAATTTTAGGATTTTGCGCTCTCCACGCCTCAATCAACTCTTCATATTTGGGATCAATTTCCATTTTTATCCCCCACCCTCCGGTATATTGCGAATTCTCATCAATAACCTCATCATAAACAATAGGATCTTGGCTGTCTGGCCTTCTGTCCTTAGGTGGCGCAGTTATTAAGGTTCTCATTGGTAATTTGACAGCTTCTCCCAATATAATCGCTTCCCCTGTCCTTAATACAGGCAACATAGAGGTCAATCCTTCTAAATTGTCTGGAAGAGCTGCGATTATCTGCCCTCTATCTGTGCTGTTTGCTAATCGCATCGCAAAAAAAGTTCCACATTGTGAAAGTATGGTGGGATTAATTTCCGATGGCCTTTGACTTACTATCATTGCTCCAATTCCATACTTGCGTCCTTCTTTTACAATACGTTGAACAATTTTAGAAGCCATTCCCTTAAATTCATCATTTAGATAAATATGAGCTTCTTCCATTACCAATAATAATGGCCTATGCCTTCCCCCTTGCGATAATTCTCTACTCCAAAACAATGCCTCATATAATAATCTTAATAATACTCCAATTACTGTGTGTAAAATATCTGATGGAACACCCGATAAATCAAGGATTGTTATATTCTTATCGCTACCTATCCAACTTTTTAGTAATTCATCTAAATCTTTTGCAATTTTTCCGTCTTCCTCTGGCATCCAATCACCAGGCCTAAAAATAAAATTGTACCTAGGAATTCTTAATTTTGAACCCAATAATGAAAGTTGTTTTCCTATATTTAAAGTTCCAGGCAAATAATTTATCTTTTCTTCATCATCTTTATCATTTTTAACATTCTTAAAAACCGGAGGGATACCTTCTTTTGGATTTCCCTTTAACTCTTTTCCTTTTGAGTCAATTTCAAATGCTATATTGTCAATTGGCCTCCCTGTACGTCCCTTACTATAATAGGTCGCAAAAGTTTCCAGATAAAGCTCGTGCCATAAATGATGTAAATTAAACGGAATTGGAGTGTCAACGTTCAAAGCATCCCGCGATGCTCCTTGACGCGGATACTTTATTAAAGATTCCTCTTTTCTCTTATGTATTCTTTCTAATACTATATTCTTATCTTTTTCATCATTAAACGCACCAAAACTTATTTCACAAAGTTCATCAAAATTCAATGCCCAAAAAGGGATGTAAAGATCTTTTTCTTTTGATTTATCCGCATTGATTTTGAAAATATTTGCTTTGTCGGCTAAAGCATGTCCATATTCCCCATGTATATCTAAAATAATTACTCTTGACGAGGGATAATTCTTCTTATCTGATATGGCATTTAATATACTCGCAACTGTTGTCGATTTACCTGAACCTGTGGTTCCTACAATAGCTGAATGTCTTGTTATTAACTTATTTATATCTACTAGAGCAGGAATGGATTCCGCATTTGCAATATGTCCTAATTTGACAAAATATGGCTTATTGGGCTGCCCATAAATTCTTTGAAGTTCATTCTCAGATACTAAATGAACTTCGTCTCCAATTGTTGGATACTGAGAAATGCCTCTTTCAAAAGAACCATTGCGTTGCCCCTCACCAAGCAATTGAATGGTCATCCATCTGTTCCCATGTGGTTGATTTGATATTTGACTTTCAGGAACAGCACTTGCTCCGACCTGACTAATAACACCAAACAAATCAGTGAACCCAATTGGTATCCGTATAAAGCTACCAATTTGACCGCTTCTGTATCCCTGTCCATTAATGTAAACAAACCCCGTTAATGAGTCGTCTGATAACGAGACGCTGACGGTAGTTCCGTTTACATCCTGAACACTTCCTAAGTATGTTTCCTTATTTGTCATCTTTATTACTTTTCTCAGTGCCTATTAAACCCTTTAAA
>CAYNGE010000036.1:0-11385 GCA_964396865.1 uncultured Planctomycetales bacterium | reverse complement strand
TTTAGAAGGCTTTAAATCGGGGCGACCTTGGCATGTCGTTAAACTGCCTGAGGGGGCGACCTGAGCAAGTCGTTAAACTGCTTATTTTTTTATTGAATCGGATGGGTCGCGCTACAAACATAAAACCCCTGAATTTTCAGGGGCTTTATGCAAGGATACTTTAAATCTGGTTATTTCTTTTTTGCTGTTTTCTTTTTTGCTTTTTTCTTGGTAGCCATTAATGAGCTCCTTTTTTTTTGATTGATTTACTAAAACATATTAGCATATACTGTTAATATCACAATTGATTTCATGGTCATGTAATCATATTTCTGTAATTGTAGATACAGGTAATTCAGAACGGTTTGAGTATTCATTGAAGGGGGGTTATATGTCATTATTTGATTTATTTAGACCTAAGGGAGTAAGAAACAATTCTGGCGAGAGTGTAAAGATGAAAAATGGTCAAGAAATGATGGTCGCTGTTAGCCCTTTTATTCCTTTATGTGTTCTTTATCCTGACGGGAGAACCTTTGCTGTTATGACGGAGGGCTATCATAGGGCACATTACAACCTTTCAGACAAGTATCATTCTTTGAAAGGTCTGATTGAGCAAAGTGAGAATTTAGATGATTTAAGACTGAAATTAGCTAAATATAAATAATGTATGGGATTATGATTAGGAGGGGGAGCGAAATGGTATTTGGATTTGGCAAACAAGCGATTGATACTGATAAATGGATTGATGAACGAATAGCTGATTTGCTTTCTCAAAAATGGGATACTTGGAGGTCTAATAAGTACAAAGAATATAAAGATGGCGTCTTTAATTCACCGGAGTTCTTAAATATCGAAATATTTAAAAGTATTATTTTGGGAGCCCAGTTAAAACTTTTTGAGATCATGTGTGCCGTTTCCAATAGGATGATAGGTACGAGTGAAAAGCTTGGTATAGTAGCTGTCTGTAAGGTTGATTCGTATGTCATGGATAAATCAACTAATGAATGGGTGGAAAAATCTTGTAAAGTTTCTTCAGATGCTAGTGTATCAGGAGGATTGCTGGGTATTCAATCTAGTGATTCGATTGCAATGGCAGTAGGCGGGATGCTAGATCTTGATAAGAATGCCAAATTTGTCAATATTCTTCGGAACGATTTTAGCAATTTTATAAAGCAAATAGGTGTTCAAATTAGTCAACACAAGTTTATTTGACATGGAGGATGTATGAGAATTTTTGTTACTTTAATGGGTTTAATTCTTTTTGGTGAGGGTATTTCGATAATGACAAGTAAAAAGTTTGTTGCAACTGGGATGCAGTATTATGGGCACGATGCAGAGGGATTGGCGTATATGTTTTTAATTATGGGTATCTTTTTTATCTTTGGCGGAATGTTCATCCTTAAAAAGTAGATACAATAAAAAGTCAAAACGGGGATATGATAAGAAAAATAGGGTTAATGAAATATCTTTTGAGCGGATTAATTTTAATTGGCGGTACGTCGTTAGTTTATGCTAAGACGATGGAAGAATATTTTCAGGAAGGTGCTGCCTACTTTAAGCAAGGAAATTATACTCAAGCTATTTCTGACTACACTAAGACTATTGAAATAAATCCTAAAAGCGCAGGGGGTTATTACAATAGGGGGCTTGCCTTTGACAAGTTGGGGAATGAGATCCAAGCAATTTCAGATTTTACTAAGGCGATTGAAATAAAACCTAATTTTGCAGCTGCCTATGGAGCTCGCGGAAATGATTATGATTTTCAAGGGAATTATGCCCAAGCCATTCCTGATTTTACTAAGGCGATTGAAATAAAACCTCTTTATTCATACTATTACTTTCGTGGGCTTGCTTATTCCGGTCAAAGTAATTATACCCAAGCCATTTCTGACTTTTCCAAGGCCATTAAAATGAATCCTAAATATGCTGGTTCTTATAGTGCTCGAGGATCTGTTTATTACCAACTAAACAACTATTCCCCAGCAATATCTGACGAGACCAAGGCCATTGAATTGAATCCCAAAGACGAAGAAGCTTATAGTACTCGTGGGGAGACTTATAGAGTAAAGGGGAATAATGAGAAGGCTATCATTGATCTTACTAAGGCTATTGAAATGGATCCTAATGATGGAGATGCTTATAGTGGCCTTGGGAAAATCTATTCAAATAAGGGTAATGATGCCCAAGCTATAGTTTATCTTACGAAGGCTATTGAATTAAACCCTAAAGATGCTGACTTATTCTATTTGCGTGGTTATGCGTATAAGGATCTAAATGAAATTGAAAAAGCATGGGCGGACGCACAACAAGCACAATTGTTAGGATATAAATCGTCTTCAGATGCGGATATTTTAGATACAGCAACGATGGAATATTTGAAAGAAGGGGATGTCTACCTTAAACAAGGAAACTTTAACCAAGCCGTTGTTGATTATACTAAGTATATTGAAAAAGATCCTAAAGAAGCAGTGGTTTATTCCTCTCGAGGGCTTGCCTATGATAATTTACATAATTATACCCAAGCTATTTCTGACTATACTAAGGCCATTGAAATAGATCCTAAAAACGCAAAGGCTTATTTCAATAGGGGGATTTCCTATGACACTATGGGGGATATGATCCAAGCCATTTCTGATTTTACTAAGGCGATTGAAATAAAACCTTCTTCAGACTACTATTACGTGCGTGGACTTGATTATGATACACAAAAGAAATATCCCCAAGCTATCGCTGATTATACTAAGGCTATTGAATTGGGGCCTAATAATGCAGATATTTTTCGGGATCGTGGGATTGCTTACTTTCGGCAAAATAATTATAGCAAAGCAATATCTGACGATACTAAGGCCATTGAAATGAATCCTAACGATGCATATGCTTACAGTAATCGTGGGGAAAGTTATAGACTATTGGGTAATAATGCCCAAGCTGTCATTGATGCGCAAAAGGTACGTTCATTAGGATATAAATCGTCTTCTGATTCGTATACCTTTGGTTCAAAATAGGAGTAAAAAGGGCAGTTGTTAATGATAAAGAGAGCTTTAATCTTATGTTTTGTTGCTATGTGGCTACAGGGGTGTGATATTTCTGCTTATGACGCCAAAACAGGACAATCAAGGCCAGTTGGAATAGTTGAATTTATTCAGATTGTATTGAAAAGTCTACATATAGGAAGCTGATCTTTCTCTGATATCTGGTGTTAATGATGAATAAAACATTTCTAATAGTGGTTTTAGCGGGCGTAATGAGTTTTTTACCGGTATCAGTATTTGCTGCCCAAGATTACATGGCACGCCTACCATTAAGTCCTGATAACGAAGATGGGGCAGCGCCGGTTATTACTGATTACCACATAGATTTATTTGGGGATAAGACTAAAGAGCTGGTTAAGGTTATTTATGGTCCGGGTGTTTCTGACAAAGCTTTAACAATTGAGGTTTATAAAGACAACAAATTGATCTCTACCCTTAAAGGCGATTACGGGATCCAATCAAATTACAAAATAGAAGACCTATATCATGACGGGAAGAAGGAAATAATCATCTGGAGCGGCCTTTGGGACTTTAGAATGCCCGGAGAAGATGGGATTAATGACAAAACATACGAAGGACATAGTGATCCGCACAGGTATATTGTTGCCACATATAAACCGTTAAGAGGGGAATACTATCTTTGGGATATTTATTCGACTAAAAAGAAATATGAGCCATTTTGTGAAGAAATGCCGGCAAGGAAGTAGAAGGGGAGAGCATAATAAGTAAAAGGAGCTATAATTGATCAGATTTATATTAATTTTCTTGAGCTTTTTACTATCTACTAATGTTATTGCTTCCTCGGGCAATAACCAGATTGCAATACATCCTTTCGTATTCGATAAATTTCATTATAAGGCAGATACAAGTAAACCAATGGGAGAGATAGCCTTTTCCAAGTTGGGGCTTACGGCAGTTGGTCTACAAGCAAGAAGTAATGATAAAGATGAAATTCCTCTCTCGTTCTTAATATTAGGCCACAAGACTTCTGGAAATAAATTCATGCCTTTGCAATATGTTAGTGGGAATGATTATTTCTATAAGATTGAATTGTTTGATTTAGATGGTGATGGCACAGGGGAAGTGTTTTTCTGGCATGGAGGCGGGGCACATCATATGGATTTGAGTATATACAAAATTAAAAATAACAGGCTTAAATTGTTGTTTAATGGAGGTAGTGCGGAAGGGCTGGAAGTAGAAGATGGAGTCGATTGGCTTTTGATTAAGATTTATCGTGATAAATTTGACGTTCCGGGTTGGTCTGAGGCTTCTCCTACGGATAGGTTTGAAGTTTGGGTTTGGAAGGAGCATAAATTCGAGTTCGATAAGAAGCTGAGTACTGTGAAGTCGCCCCAATCAATTGGAGAAGAAACTCAAAGATATGTAAATGCGTATAAGGAGGCAGTACCGTGAAAACAACGGGTAAATTTTTTATTTTAGCTTTAATGATTGGCTATGTTTTTCAAATATCTTATGCCCAAGTGAACATTGAGTCAGCTTTAAAAGAAGCTAATGATAAATTCACTTATCAGGGCAAGCCAATTCATCCAGGGTTGATTCAGCAATTTATGTCTTGGATATCTGATCCTGGCGAACCGACAACAATATCGGTAAACGTTTCAGCGAAACACCCTAATCAATATGGTGACGATGAAGTAGATGTGAAAGCCAAAAACATCTGTACTAAGCCAGATAAAGACGGTGAGTCTTTTTGTTATCAATGGTTAGGGAAATTAGCCAACGGCATTCATGTTTTGAGTACGGGTGAAATCACGGGTGGTAGCGGGGACTTTGAAGATTTAGTTTTTGTGCGGTTTAACATAGGCGAAGGGATAAATTTATACGGACAGAAGTACAAGCAGTTATTAATGACAGTTGTAAGAGAATATGCTTTAGGTGATCGCTACGGAGGGGATATAAAAGTATTGCCGGATAAAGTTTTAATTAAAGCATCAACGAATACTTCCAACGATCAGGTAATAAATAAAGATGTTGAGTTAAAATTTCCTGTTCAGTAGGGAAGAGGTGAGGGAGAGATAAAAATTTAATTTATAGAGGATGCTAACAATGTATAAATTTATTTATGCTGTAACGATTTTAAATTCTTATTTTTTAATAAAATTCTATATTGAAGCTCAAAGAAGAAAAAAACAGAGCGAAATAATGCAATTGATGACTGAGGGATTATGTAATTATTTAATATACTCACACTTTATTGAGTATCACGATAAAACAGATAAAGTTTATGAAAAAATACAGTTATATCGATTTCTAATAAATAAATTTGAGAATCAATTTTCAGAAAACACATGGGAAGATTTCTTTATTAAGAATCAAAGAAAAAATTATAATCTTTTTGTAGATACAGAATATGGTATGGAACCCATGAGGAGCATTTATCTGCCATTTTTCGTTCTGTCTTTGTATAAATACCCTGAAACAAGGAAGGACGCAGAAAATATTATAAACCATTATGCCATTCCATTTATGACATTGGCAGAAATTAAAGCCATAATTGCACATGATGGTTTTGCAGAATTTAATGATGATTTGAGTTGGGTGCCTTAAACTGTCAACGATTTTTACGGATGAAGAAAAAGACTGGGGGGGGGATGGAATGAGGTTATTTGATATGTTCAAGAAAACAAGAGATAAATCACCAGCCGAGAAATTAGAGACAGTAAAGAAATTTGTAAAAGATAAGACACAATTCTTAATGAATGACAATTTTAAAGATTTAAATCCAGAGTTCAAAGCGAGGAAAGCAATATATCAGGAAGTTGATAAAGCAATTCGAGAGAAACTAACCTCTGATCAGGCGGTAGAACATGACAAAATCGAAGAGAGAAGAAGTGTTTTGGAAGAACTTAAAAAAGAAGCAAGAGAAGGCGTAATTACTGAAAAAGAGTTTAAGACAATTTTAGAATCAGACGAATTTAAAAAGTATATGGAAAGCTGAATGGTTCCTGTATTAGAAGTTACAGGACATATTATATAAATTGTGGTAAATTAACTGGATATTTGTAATTTTATTTTTTGAGAAGTATAAATTATGTCCACAGAAGCACAAGCTAGAATAAAAATTAATAAACTACTAGAGCAATCTGGTTGGCGGTTGATTGACACTCCTCAAGGGCGGGCAAATGTATGTCTTGAGAATAAGGCACAGATAAAGCAGCAAGACATAGATGAGTGGGGAAATGATTTTGAAAAAACCTCTCGGGGTTTTATAGATTTTCTTCTGTTAGATAAGAATAGTTTCCCTGTATGTGTCCTTGAAGCCAAAGCGGAAGACAAAGACCCCCTGATAGGCAAAGAACAAGCCCGCCGGTATGCTCAATCACAAAATGTTCGCTTTGTAATCCTTTCAAATGGTAACTTGCATTATTTCTGGGATGTCGAACGGGATAATCCCACGATCATTACAGCCTTCCCAACACAAGAATCAATAACTCATTTCCACTCATTCAAGCCTGACCCTGTTAAATTGGCTGAAGAAACAGTGAATGAGGATTATGTTGTCCTTACCCAGTCGCCAAATTATAAATCTGACCCAAGTTGGGTTAACGAAAGCGAACGGGAAGCCTTTAAGAAAGAGAAGAAGCTAAAGTTTTTAAGACCATATCAGATCAAGGCTGTTAAGGCAATTCAAGATGGTGCTGTAAAGGACAAAGACAGGTTTCTACTAGAGATGGCAACTGGAACCGGAAAAACCCTAGTTTCAGCCGCAGTGATTAAGTTGTTCTTAAGGACGGGCAACGCCAAGCGTGTTTTATTTCTTGTTGATAGGTTAGAGTTAGAAGATCAAGCGTGGAAGAATTTCGTTTTGTATCTTAAGAATGATTACACTTCGGTCATATACAAGAATAACCGTGAGGCTTGGCGGAAGGCAGAAATCGTAATCACAACGATTCAAACAATGTCTTCCAATAACCGTTACTTGAAAGATTTTCTTCCTACCGACTTTGATTTAATCATATCTGACGAGGCCCATAGATCAATTCAAGGAAACAGCAGGGCTGTGTTTGAATATTTTGTTGGCTATAAAGTGGGTTTAACAGCCACCCCTAAAGATTATTTAAGAGGGATTGATCCAACAAAAATAAACCCCAATGATGTCCGGTCTTGGGAGAGGCGTCAATTACTTGATACATATAAGACTTTTGGGTGCGAAAAAGGGGAACCAACATTTAGATATAGTTTACTGGACGGTGTTAGAGAAGGATTTTTAGTTAATCCCATTGTGGCTGATGCCAGAACTGAAATTACCACTGAACTGCTTTCAGATAAAGGCTATTCGATGATGATCGTTAATGACGATGGTGACGAAGAAAAGCAAACATTCTTCCAGAGGGATTTCGAGCGTAGATTCTTTTCAAAGGAAACTAATACCATTTTTTGTCAGACTTTCTTTGATAATGCCTTAAAGGACCCAATCTCTGGGGATATTGGAAAGACAATCATTTACTGTGTAAGCCAGACCCACGCTTCAAAAGTCACACAGATCCTCAATGAAATAGCCCACCAACGCTATCCGGGGAAATACAATTCTGATTTCGCCCTTCAAGTCACTTCTTTAGTGGACGGTGCCCAGCAATTTACCATAAACTTTGCTAACAATAATTTAAACGGTCATTCCAAGTTTATTGAAGGCTACAACACTTCTAAAACACGCGTTTGCGTTACAGTTGGAATGATGACCACTGGCTATGACTGTGAGGACATTCTCAATCTGTGTTTAATGAGACCAATCTTCTCACCAACAGAGTTTATTCAAATGAAGGGAAGAGGCACACGCAAGTTTAAGTTTTACCATACAGACCGAACAGGTGGGCTTGAAGAAAAGATTGAACAAGATAAGGAAAGGTTTAAACTTTTTGATTTCTTTGCTAACTGTGAATACTTTGAGAAGAAATTTAAGTATGACGAAATCCTAAAGTTGCCAGTTCGCGGCATTGGCGGGGGTGATGGTCCAGATTCACCAGTAATTCAGGGAGCCAACATAGTTTCCCCAGATCCGCTAAAGACTTTGGTTGAAACACCTATAGGTTTAGAGGGAATGAAAGTTGACCGTAAATTCTTTGAGAAATTCGAAGATGTGGTCAAGAAAGACGAATTTATTAAGGACAACTTTGAAAAGGGCAATATTGAAACAGTCGAGGAATATATTAAGACAAAGGTTTTTGATAAGCCAACAGAGTATTATAACCTTGAGAAATTGCGTAGGTCAGCCCAAGTTGATCGTCGCCTTTCTTTAAGGGAAATCATAGAGAAGGTTTTTGATGTTATCCCATTCTTTAAGACAAAGGATCAATTATTGGAAGATGAGTTTTCTAAATTCGTAGTTGTTTATAAGCCGGATAATCAACACGTTCTCTTAGCTAAGAATTTTATGAAATGTTACGTCAACGACCCCGTATTCAGAAAAATGATTGATGATAAAGAATTTACTGGATTAAATCATTACCCTGGTTTCACTATGTCTGAATTTAAAGCCCTGAATGGTTGGCGGGATATTGTTCCCGATTATGTTAAGGATTATGTCAGTTTAAATAAGTTTTTATAGGAGCCTATGTTAGATCAAGAAACAAAAAAGAGAATTGATACAGCCCGTAATATTCTAGTTGGTAAAGTCCCTGATCCAAAGGCCCAGGTTGAACAAATTACGATTGCCCTCATTTATAAGTTTATGGACGATATGGATAGAGAGGCACAGGAGCTTGGTGGAAAATCGCGTTTTTTCTCAGGTAATTATGCAAAATATAGCTGGGTTAAGCTTATGGACGCCAAAATTGGTGGAACCGAACGTCTTAACCTTTACGGTGAAGCCGTAACCCAGATGAGCCAAAATGCTAATTTACCTCAATTGTTCCGCGATATTTTTAATGGCGCATTTCTTCCTTACCGTGACCCAGAAACACTAAATCTGTTTTTAAAAGAAATTAACGGGTTTGTATATGATCACAGTGAGAGATTAGGGGATGCTTTTGAATATCTTCTTTCAGTATTAGGTTCACAGGGTGACGCTGGGCAATTCCGTACCCCACGGCATATTATTGATTTTATTGTTAAAGTTGTAGACCCCCAAAAAAATGAAAGCGTTCTTGATCCGGCTTGTGGGACAGCGGGCTTTCTCATAGCGGCATATAAGCATGTTTTGAATCAAAATAAAGACAAAAAAGCGGGAGATAAATTAACACCGGATGAGAAAACGAAATTGATGTCAAAATATGTTGGGTATGATATTTCACCGGATATGGACAGGTTGTCGCGAGTAAACATGTATTTGCATGGGTTCCCAATGCCCAAGATATATGAATATGACACCTTGACAAGTGAAGATCGTTGGAATGAGACATACGATGTTATTCTTGCCAATCCGCCATTCATGACACCTACAGGAGGCATTCGTCCTCATAAACGGTTTTCAGTCCAAGCTAATCGAAGCGAAGTTTTATTTGTTGATTATATGGCGGAACATTTAAATATTCATGGCAGGGCAGGTATTATTGTGCCGGAGGGGATTATATTCCAATCTGGAAATGCTTATAAAGATCTACGTAAAATGCTTGTTGAAGATGGCTATCTATATGCTGTGGTTTCTTTGCCGGCAGGTGTTTTTAATCCGTATTCAGGGGTTAAGACTTCCATTTTAATATTAGATAAGGTGTTAGCAAAGAAATCTAAAGATATATTGTTTATTAAGATTGAGAATGATGGATTTGATCTTGGATTACAGCGTTTAGCTATAGATAAAAACGACTTACCTATAGCGCTTGAAACATTAAATAAAGTTAAATCTGGTCAAAAATTGGAAAGCACAATTGCAGTTTTTGTTAGTAAAGAAAGAATTGCGAAAGCAGGAGACTATAATCTTTCCGTTGAGCGCTACCGTGTAGAAACTGACTATACAAATGCTAAGTGGCCAATGGTGAAGTTAGGTGATAGTAAATATTTTTCGATTGAATCTGGTGGAACTCCAGATTCAAAGAATAAAGAATACTGGAATGGTAAAATTAACTGGGCGACTTTAGTTGATTTACCCGCAAAAAATTTAATTACAGAAATATATTCCACCGAAAGAAAAATTACAGAACAAGGTTTAAGAAACTCTTCAGCTAAAACATTGCCAATAGGATCAATTTTAGTTTCAAGCAGAGCAACGATAGGGCGAGTTGCAGTTGCAAGAGTCCCAGTTTCAACAAATCAAGGTTTCAAGAACATTGTTATTCAGGATGCTTCTAAAGTGCTTCCGGAATTTATTGCTTTAATAATGACTGGTTTAAAAGATACAATGGAATCAATGACAGGGGGAAGCACATTTAAAGAAATATCGAAATCAAATTTTGAAAGAATTCAAATACCCCTTCCACCAATTAATATCCAAAAAAAAATTGTTGCAGAAATTAAACAAGAACAGAATGGAATAAAAGATTGTAATGTACAGATTGAAAAACATGAGAAAAGAACTAAAGATCTGATCGCAAAAGTGTGGGGAACCAAGGATTGATGAATTAAATAGTGAGGATATATGAATAATTATCATGATGCTGTTAGACATTTGGAATATCTTAGACAATCGTTATCTCAAGATAAAAAACCTATAGGTTTCTTTTTATCGGCTGGATGTCCATTGGCTGTCTCAATGCCTGAGGGTAAGTGGCCATTAATTCCAGATGTAAAAAATCTTACACAATGGGTTAATGATGAATTAAAGAAAGATAAAGACTATCTTCTCCTTTTAGAAGAACTAAAAAAAACGGGCAAGAGTGTTGATAATATTGAAGATATTTTGAGTTTTATTAGGGGGTTATTACAAGTAGCAAAGGGAGGTAATGTAAGGGGTTTTGATGAGAAACAATTGCTCGCTTTGGAGAAAAAAGTTTGTGAGAAGATTATTGCAAAGATAAATGTTCAATTGCCCGACAAAATGAACCCATATCATAAGTTATCTAAATGGATAGACTCGATAGATCGAGAGGTTCCAGTTGAAATATTTACTACCAATTACGATATGTTAATGGAACAGGCATTAGAGGATTTAGAAGTACCTTATTTTGATGGTTTTGTAGGAGCTAGAAGATCCTTTTTTGATTTAAGAGCAGTAGAGAATAACTTAATACCAAGGCACTGGACAAGATTATGGAAAATTCATGGGTCCATAAATTGGTATCAAGAAGAAATAGAAGAACAGAAAAGAGTATACAGATCATCTGAAGTAATTGAGGATGCATGCCATCTAATATATCCATCACATCTAAAGTATGAACAAAGCCGTAAGATGCCCTACATTGCATTAGTCGATCAGCTAAGCAGATTTATTAGACAAAACTCATCCTTTCTAGTTATTTCTGGGTATTCATTTAATGATTCA
>CAYNGE010000035.1:0-11581 GCA_964396865.1 uncultured Planctomycetales bacterium | reverse complement strand
GCCGGAGGAGCAAGGAGATCATCCCTATTGCTGATCATAAAACTGCGGCCTCTTTGGCGGCGAAGTATATTGTCGCCCAGGGGATCCGTGTGGATGCTGTCGGTCATCGTTTCGTCCATGGAGGTGAGTATTTTAAACAATCGGCGATCCTTGATCGAAAAAGTTTAGAACGCATCAAAGAGTGCCTGCCATTAGCGCCGATCCATAATCCCATTTCGTTTAGTGTTATTCAGGAGGCTATGCAAGTGTTTGCGGACATCCCGCATTATGTGGTGATCGATTCCGCGTTTCACTCGACAATACCGCCTAAAGCTTATCATTATCCGCTGCCTGAAAAGATCATTGAACGTTTTAAATTCCGGCGGTATGGGTTTCATGGGATATCCTATTCGTATATATGTAACCAAATGCCGAAACTGCTTCATGTGCCGTCAAGTAGACTGAACATGATCGTTTGCCATCTGGGCACAGGCGGAGCCAGCGTCATGGCAGTCCAAAAGGGCAGTTCCATTGATACCTCCATGGGGTTTTCACCCAATTCAGGTCTTATCATGAGCACCCGATCCGGCGACATTGACCCGGCACTTTTGCTTTATCTGGCCCAAAATAGAGACCTGCCGCCGTCAAAGATAGAGGATATGTTGAATAACAAAAGCGGTTTACTGGGGGTCTCCGGTTTTTCGAGTGATATCAAGGACATTATCGATCACATGGAAGATGAGCAGGTTAAGAAAAGAGCAAAGCTTGCTTTTGAAATGTATATCCATCGTCTGAAAAGCTATATTGGCAGTTATATTTTTGCGCTGAAAGGCCGCATCAACGCGCTTGTGTTTACAGATGATATCGGCGTCGGCAATCCGCCAATCCGCCAAAAAGTATGTGAGTCCTTGGTTTGGGCAGGCATAAAGATCGATGAAAAGAAAAATATTGAGGCTTCCGGCGATAAAGCTTCGTTTATTCAATCTTCCTCTTCGAAGGTTGCCATTGTGAGCATTCCAACCGAGGAGGAGCTGATGATTTGCCTTGAGGGAGGACGGATCCTTAAGGAGGGTAAAAAATGATTTTGTTGTTGGAAGCAGATAAAGAGGTCATTCATTATTGCCTTAAGGATAACGACCAAATGATCGCTCAAGGAATAGGAGCCGGGCGGGAAATTGATCTGTTAAAGGAGCAACTGCGTCAACTCCATAAAGACCATGGGATTAAGATGGTTGGATATCGGGTGGAAAATGGCACAGGCGCCATCAACCGATCAGTGATGGAGTTAACACCATTGTTGGCAGCGCATATAGGAGGGAATCCGTGTTTTGGCCCCAATAGGGACATGTTGATCAAAGAGCTTTTTGATTTTTGCTCTGAATGCTTTGAGGGCTGCCGGCATTTTATCCTGTGTGATTCGGCTTTTTTCGTTGATATGCCTGAATATGCCAGGACTTACGCTTTCCCGCTGGAGTACACCGAAAGCGGTCTTGTCAGATACGGGCGTCATGGCATTATTCACGAATGGGCTGTAAAAAAACTTGCGGCTATAAAAGGAACCGTCCCTAAGAAAGTGATCACGGTCTATCTTAATGATGGGGCGGATGTGGTGGCGCTTAAAGACGGCAAGCCGGTTATGACCAGTCAGGGGTTCTCAGATCTTGATGGCATCATGTCGCAGACCGGCTGTGGTTTAATTGACACCGCGATCGTTTTTCAGTTGTTTTCTGCGGGCTATTCACTGGAAAATATCTATCAGATCTTATCCCAAGAGAGTGGTTTTAAGGCTTTGACGGCAAGAGCAACATTGGGGCGGGACATTTTTTATTACCAGCTTATGAAAACTATAGGAGCAGGCACAGCCATCCTTGAAGGCATTGATTCCATTGTTTTTATCGCAAACGATCAAAAGGAGATCCGGGATTGGACCTCCCATTTCTCGGGTCAGATGGAATTCTTGGATTTTCCCATCGAGTCTTATTATTTTGTGTTTCACAAATGGTCGTTTCTGCCCCAACTTCTTTCAGAATACGCCATCCGCCTCCCTCAACGCAAATTGCTACCAGCCTGAATTGGTAGTCGCATTAACAGAATTTGTATCTGCATTAACAGAATTCATTTGAGCGTTATCAGAAGTTGGTGGATCATCTTGAGCAAATGTTAGATTGGCAACCAAAACAACCATCCCGAGCAATGCTAAACTGATCACGGTTCCTCTCATAGTAATTCCTCCTTTGGTTTTGATAGGCACATCTTAATTGTTACCATTTTCGGCCAAATATGATTTTAGGGAATAGGGGCAATCCATTCTTTTCTGACTTATTTCTACCAAACGACATAGGAGAAATAAGTCAGAAAAAAAGAGATTTCAACTATTACTTTATATTGTTTTGAAAAATAGAATATAGAAAATTATGAGAGGCGGGTGTGGCGCCTAAGACACCGTTGGCGTCGGCAAGGAGGTCTGCCATGAAAAATTTTCTCTTTGTCTTTTTTTTATTTATTGTTTTAACGCAGGGTTGTAATCATGCCGGCGATCCTGCTTCTAACAAAGAGGCCCAATTTAAGAATTATATAAACTCAAATACCCAACAACAAGAAACGAAAAATCAGGAGTCAAAACCAATAGTCAATGTTGCATTTTAAAAAATGGCTTTCAATGCTTGGTTTTTACGGAAATGATCAAAGAGCTTTATGAATATATTGATCATGAGCAACACGTATAAGCCTATTTTAGGCGGCTTGGAGAAATCTATAGAGAATTTTGCCAGGGGGTTCCGGCAGCACGGCCACCGCGTTATTATAGTCGCTCCCGAATATCCAAAAATGAAGCCCGAAAAGGACGTGGTCCGTATTCCGGCTGTGGAAAACTTTATCGGTACGAATTTTTCCCTGCAGCTGCCTCTCCCGGGGGTTCTGGCGGAGGCCTTGAGAGGATTCCAACCTGATATTGTGCATTCCCAACATCCCTTTTTAGTTGGAGATACTGCTTTGCGTGTTGCCTCTAAATACAACGTGCCTCTGGTCTTTACTCACCACACTTTATATGAAGAAAATGTACATTATTTGCCGGGTAATGAAAAAGCCTTAAAGCGGTTTGTGATCGAATTGGCTACCGGTTACGCCAATTTGGCTGATTGTGTATTTGCTCCCAGTGAAAGCGTTATGAACATGATCAGAGAGAGGGGGGTGCAGACACCCATTCATATTGTTCCTACCGGAATTTATGTAAAGGATTTTATGCATGGAGCCAGGAAGGCATTGCGCAAAAAATTACGTATTCCTTCGGAAGCGTTTGTGGTGGGGTATATCGGCCGTTTGGCGCCGGAAAAAAATTTAGAATTTTTAGCCCGGGCTGTGGCCGTGTTTATGAAAGCGCACCATGAGGCCCATTTTTTCATCGCTGGCCTTGGCCCATCGCAAGAAACAGTCCGGGATATTTTTAACCGGGCAGGCCTCATGGACCGTTTGCATTTGGAAGGGGTTTTTAAAGGCAAGGACCTGGTGGATGCCTATCATGCCATGGATGTTTTTGTTTTTGCTTCACAAAGCGAAACCCAGGGACTGGTCATAGATGAGGCCATGGCGGCTTGCGTGCCTGTGGTGGCTGTGGATGCGCCCGGAGTCAGGGAGGTTGTCCGGGATCACATTAATGGATGTTTGCTGGCCCGTGAAAATATCGATGATTTTGTTTCAGCTCTGGAATGGGCCAAGAAACAGCCGGATGCTAAATTAAAGAAGATCAAGTTAGCTTGCAGACAAACGGCAAATCTTTATGCTATGGATCAAAGTGTTCAAAAAGCTTTAGAAGTATACGCCGCCATATGTATTAATGGATTTGCCCGTAAGACCATTGAACAAAGTTATTGGGAGAGCAAGTTGCGTTTAATGAAAGCCCAGTGGGATTTAGTCAAGAATTTAACCAAAGCCACCAGAGCAATGATAGGTTTGTCCTTAGAAGAATTTTTTGACAATAAGCAAATCTCCTTAAAAAAATGAAGAAAGGGCCGGAGTTTTATAAAAAACTTGCAGAGTTTCCTATATTGGATAAAATATTTTTATAATGGAAAATGATGCCTGGCTGCTTCAATTGCCCCAATACGAAGGTTCAGATTTTAATAAAAACGTTAAACAGATATTGACGACCTTCATCCCGTATTTTATTTTGATGTTCACGATGTTTGGCATTGTCCATCAGGGGTATTCGTATGGACTTGTCTTGTTATTGTGCCCGCTGGCGGGTCTTTTTACGGTGAGGATGTTCATTATCCTTCATGATTGTGCGCATAAAACTTATTTTAAAGGCTCTCCCAGCGCCTGTTTTCTTTGGGGACATATTTGCGGGATCTTTACATTCACTGCTTTTTTTGATTTCAGACAGACCCATACTCTTCATCATGGGACCGTAGCTAATTTAGAAAAACGCGGTGTTGGCGATATATGGACGATGACCGTTGATGAATATCAACAGGCTTCCTTAGGAATAAAGTTGCTGTATCGATTATTTCGAAACCCGTTTTTCCTCTTTATCATTGCTCCGGCGCTTGAATTTGTCCTGGTCAACAGGTTCCCCAAAAGAGTTTCGCGGTTAAAGGAAAATCTTAGCATACTTTTTGAAGATATCATGATCGTCTTAATGATAGTCTTGGCCCATTTTACAATAGGGATCAAGGCATTTATTGCGGTACAAGGGCCGGTCATATCCCTGGCCGCAAGTATAGGGGTTTGGATATTTTATTCTCATCATCAATTCGAAGAGGTCTACTGGTCGCATGATAAGGACTGGCATCGGGTGGATGCGGCTATGAAGGGGAGTTCATTTTATAAATTTCCGGACCTAATAGAATGGTTTACCGGTCATATCGGATACCATCACATCCATCACTTAAATTACAGGATCCCTAATTACAATCTGGAGAAATGCTACAGAGAGATACCACAATTGCAGATTAAACCCCGCACTCTTATGGATGGTTTTAAGTCTATGTTCCTGGCTTTATGGGATGAGGAGACTGCAAAACTTGTAAGTTTTTCAAGTTTGAAATAATTTAAACAGGCTCTAACCTGCTTTGCCCAAGGCCCCAGCAAATTTCCTTTTTCTTTTAGTGTCAAAAATATCCTCCAGGCAAAATCTGTAATTATACCTCGGTACAATTGATTTGTTTTAGGCCCTTCCATAGAATACCGTATAACCAATAAAACGGGAGGTGGAAAATGCAAAATAGAAAAGTGGCCATCATTGACGATGATCAGGACTCCCTTAGAGAACTTGAACAAATCCTAAAAATGGCCGGCTATACACCTGTCCTGTTTAACGATATTTTGGGGGCCGTAGATACGATCATCGAAAATAAGCCGGATGTTATTTTAATGGAATTAAAAATGCCCCATAAGAACGGATTTGCACTTGCCGACGCGATCAATCGGGTCTTTGAAACGAAGAAAATCCCGATCATCGCGATGTCCAATCTTTTTGAAGATAAATCTAAATGGCTTATGGATTTTTGCGGCATAAAAAGATGGATCAAGAAACCATTCTTGCCCCTTGATGTGATCTGGGCCGTAGAGAATGAAATAGGGGAAGATGATCAATGGGGCATGGAAAAGCCTTTAGCGGTGGCAGAAACTACGGCATAGCGTGAAGACATTATTCAAAAGGAGAGAAAAATGTTAAAGCAAATTCTAAGATTCAAATCGGTTTTGGTCCTCATTTTTGGACTGTCATTGTTATCTTTAGGAACATTCGCGCGGGCAGATGACAACTACCGGGGCGACAATCGTGGGGACAGCCAAAGAGATAATCATCATAACCGGTACCACTACCGTAATGGCCGCTGGTATGGACGAGGGGAAGTTGTGGTCCCAACTCTCGTGGTTGGATCAGAGGTAGAGGCTCTTCCTCCACAGTATACGGTTGTTGTTGTTGGAAACACGCGCTACTATTACGATAACGCCAGGTACTACAATCGATTATCTGATGGCGCTTATGTTGTAGTTGCGCCACCACCGCGCAGGTCTGGGATCAATATCAACGTGCATTTGTAGTTCCAGGCAGTTCTATAGTTCTCAATTAGCCGGCCAGTTACAAAACTCTTCCGCGATGGCGGCCGCTTATCCTATCTTATACCTTGGTATAATTGATATTTCTTACCTTTTCCGTAAAATAAATTGAGAAAATTATAAATAAACCTTTTAAAAAGGAGAGGTCTTAGAGTGAAGCGTATTAGAAATAAAATCAGTTTATTTATTTTGCGTTTGAAGGTGTATCTGCGCGGCAAACGTTTAGTCATAAAACACACGCCTGAGGAACCGCCATTACGCTCAGAATTGTTCAATAGCAGTCAGATGGAGCAGCATGGTAAAACACTGGCGGGTTTGCATCAATTAACCAAACATCGTGCTTCTCAATTGCTGCTGACCAGACTGACAGACAATGAAAATGCGCTGCTTGAAACTCAGACTTTGCTGGTCGCGGCTGTCAGGGCAAAACGTTTGATCACACCGGCTGGGGAATGGCTGCTTGACAATTTTTATTTAATAGAAGAACAAGTTCGCACGGCTAAGCGGCATTTGCCAAGGAGTTATCATCGTCAACTACCTATTTTAATCAATGGCCCATCGGCCGGCCTTCCACGTGTGTATGATATCGCTTTAGAGATCATTGCCCATGGCGATGGCCGGGTGGATCCGGAAATACTTAAAAGTTTTATAGTGGCTTATCAGAAAGTTTCAGCTTTAAACTTGGGCGAATTGTGGGCCATTCCGATCATGCTGCGTCTTGCCTTGATAGAAAACCTTCGACGCGTTGCCACCCTCGCTACTACTGAAAGGACCGATCAAGATCTGGCCGATTTTTGGGCGGACCAGATGGCGGTAATTGCCGAGAAAGATCCTAAGAGTTTAATTTTGGTAGTCGCTGATATGGCGCGTTCAAAGCCGCCAATGTCCAGCGCTTTTGTCGCTGAACTGACGCGCCGTCTGCAGGGGCAGAACCCATCCTTGGGATTGCCCCTTACCTGGATCAAGCAGTGGCTTTTTGAAGGGGGATCGACGATCGAGCAATTGGTCCAAATGGAAAATCAGCATCAGGCGGCTGATCAGGTTTCTATCAGCAATAGCATCGCCAGCCTTCGTTTGCTGGGGGCTATGGATTGGCGCCAATTCGTTGAGATGATGAGCGCTGTCGAACATATTCTGCGTGACGATCCCGGCGGATATTATCGTCAGATGGACTTTGCCACCAGAGACCGCTACCGTCATGTCATTGAGAAAATAGCAAAACAAAGCAAACTCCTTGAGAACGCAGTGGCCCAAAAAGCGGTCCAATTGGCTGCCCAGGCGGCTTCGAAAAATGGCGCTGATGATCGAAGCGCCCATGTTGGTTTCTATTTAATTGATAAGGGACGCCCACAACTTGAGGAAGCGGCCCGGAAATATTTTACCGCAGCAGAGATCTTATATAACACCGCGAAAAGGTTTTCATTGTTGTTGTATCTGGGAACCATTGCCTTGGTGACATTCTTTTTAACAGGGGGTCTGTTTGCAAATCCAAATATCAAATATATTCCTCATTGGGAAGTTTTTATTCTTGGTGTTTTTTTGATCATAGGCATGAGTCAACTGGCTTTAGAGTTAGTCAACGGCCTGGCGATGTCTATCGTCAAACCGCATTTGTTGCCACGTATGGATTTTTCTAAGAAGATCCCGCCAGAATTCAGCACTTTAACAGTTGTTCCTACCATGATCACGAGTGTTCAGAATATAGAGGCCCTTGTCGAGGCATTGGAAGTAAGGTTCCTGGCCAATCGTGAGGAACATCTGTATTTTGGTTTATTGACTGATTTTCAAGATGCCGATCGCGAAACATTACCTCAGGACACATCATTGTTAAGCGTGGCTAAAAGAATGGTGGAAGAGCTTAACGCAAAATATGAAAAGGAAAGACCGGATACTTTCTTTCTTTTTCATCGCCCGCGGCGTTGGAACCCTCAAGAGAAGATCTGGATGGGGTACGAACGTAAACGGGGAAAATTGGCAGATTTAAATTGGCTGTTGCGTGGAGGTCCCAGGGAGAATTTTTCACTTATCGTTGGTGAAATGGCTGTCTTGGCAAATGTAAAGTATATCATCACCTTGGATACAGATACGCAGCTGCCGCGAGATTGTGCCCGTGGGCTCATAGAAACCATGGCACACCCGTTAAATCGGGCCCGCTATGACGAAACTAAGCAATGTGTCAACCAAGGGTATGGCATCCTTCAGCCGCGGGTGAGCATGAGCCTGCCGAGCGTGAATCGTTCTTATTACGCGCGTTTATACGCAGGTGAACCGGGAATAGATCCCTATACCCGCATGGTTTCCGATGTTTATCAGGATGTGTTTAAGGAAGGCTCATTTATTGGCAAAGGGATCTATGATCTGGATATATTTGAACGTGCGCTTAAAGGGCGTTTTCCCGAAGGTAAGATCTTGAGCCATGATCTTTGGGAAGGGTGTTATGCGCGTTCGGGACTGTTAAGTGATGTGGAGTTGTATGAAGACTATCCTTCCAGTTACAGCGGGGATGTTAAACGCCGGCACCGTTGGATCCGCGGGGATTGGCAATTATTAGGATGGTTATGGTCAAAGGTCCCCGCATCCGATGGACGTATGCAAAAAAATACCCTGTCCTTATTGTCACAATGGAAGCTTTTTGATAATTTACGGCGCAGTCTTGTGCCTGTGGCATTAATGGTGCTTTTGTTGATGGGTTGGACGGTTTTATCCTCGTCTTGGATCTGGACGTGGGCGGTCATAGGGATCATCTTTCTGCCGCCGCTGGTCATTTCTGTTTTAGACGCCCTTCACAAGTCAAAAGATATTTTGTTATCACAACATTTAGATACGGTCCTTTATTCTACGGGTTGGCGTTTTGCGCAAAGGGCTTTTACACTCATTTGTCTTCCCTATGAGGCTTTTTTTAATTTGGATGCGATCGTACGCACCTTAGTCAGGGTGTTTGTAACCCACCAACGGCTTCTGGAATGGAATATATCTACGGACAAGGACGGGGACCGTACGGATTTAATGAGCGTATTTCGTGTCATGTGGATCGCTCCTGTCATAGCGATGCTTTTGTTTATTTATTTGACGGTGTCAGATCCAAAAGCCTTGGGTATGGCAGGGCCAATGGTATTATTATGGGTTGCTTCCCCGGTGATAGCCTGGTGGGTCAGCCGCCCGCTTAAGGCGCCTCGAGGTAAACTTGAAGATAATCAGTTGTTTTTCCTGCGAAGGCTGTCTCGAAAAACTTGGTGTTTTTTTGAGACCTTTGTCGGCCCTGAAGACCACTGGCTGCCTCCTGATAATTACCAGGAAAATCGTAATGACAAGATAGCACACCGCACTTCACCCACCAATATAGGCCTGGCACTTTTGGCAAATTTATCAGCTTACGACTTCGGCTACATTACGGCAGCCGCACTCATCGAACGCACTGAAAATACTTTCCGTACGATGGAAGGTTTGAAACGCTATCAAGGGCATTTTTATAATTGGTATGATACGCGGTCTTTACAGCCGCTTATTCCCATCTACATATCAACAGTGGACAGCGGTAACCTGGCGGGTCATCTTTTGACATTACGGCCTGGATTATTGGCGCTTATCGATGGTGACATCGTGGGGGCCCGATTGTTTGAAGGTTTAACAGATACGCTTTTGGTTTTGATCAATTCAGCGGAAGATGTCAATGCGCTTGTCGTAGATCAACTGGAGAAAACTCTTAGGGCGGCGTGTGTACACAGGCCAGACACTCTTGGGGAGGCGGTCCTATGCCTTCAACAACTGACCCAATATGCCGAAGAACTTAGGACCAAGCTTTCTTTAACTTCTGAAATAGAAGCAACAGAGTGGACCCAGGCCTTCCTTAGGCAATGCCGCAGCGCTCTCAATGATCTAAGATTTCTTGTCGGAGAGGATTTATTCGGTTATACAGGAATCCCAACGCTGCGGGAATTATCCCATGTGGATGGTGACATTGGCCTACGCGCCCATCAACGGATCAAGGACATTCAACGCGTGGCCCAGCAAGCGAGCGTTTTTTCCCAGATGAAGTATGATTTTCTGTATGACTCAGCGCGTCATTTGTTGTCTATAGGATATCACGTGGAAGAACAAAAATTAGACCCAGGTTTTTATGATCTTTTAGCATCGGAAGCGAGATTATGTTATTTCACTGCGATCGCTCAGGGACAAGCGCCTCAAGAAAGCTGGTTTGCCCTTGGGCGTTTGCTTACGACTATTGGCGGAAAACCAATTCTTTTGTCATGGAGCGGTTCGATGTTTGAATACTTGATGCCGCTTATTGTTATGCCAACTTACGAAAATACGCTGCTTGAGAAAACTTGCCAAGCAGTGGTAGAAAAACAGATCGAATATGGAAAACAGCGCGGTGTCGCGTGGGGAATTTCGGAGTCAGAATATAATGCGATCGATGCCAGTCTTAATTATCAGTACCGCGCATTCGGCTTGCCTGGATTAGGTTTTAAGCGCGGATTGGCAGAAGACCTGGTTATGGCGCCCTACGCTTGTGTGCTGGCGTTGATGGTAGCGCCCAGCCAAGCATGCCTTAATTTGCAGAGGCTTGAGAATGAAGGGTTAATGGGTAAATATGGTTTATATGAAGCTGTTGATCATACCCCATCACGACAACGGCGCGGGCAATCAAGCACAGTTCTTTATTCATTTTTGGCCCACCATCAGGGAATGAGCCTTCTGTCATTGGCTTATCTATTGTTGGACCGCCCCATGCAAAAACGATTTAGATCAGACCCGAATTTTGCCGCGACCCTTTTATTGCTTCAGGAGAGAGTCCCTAAGTTCATCCCATTTCATGTTCATACCAATGAACTCTCCGATATTCGCACGTTTTCCAGTGATGTGCTAACCCCGATCCGCGTACTGAAAACCCCCAATACGCCGGTCCCCGAGGTAAAGTTATTATCTAACGGCAGGTATCACGTGATGGTTACAAACGCGGGAGGAGGCTACAGCCGCTGGAAGGACATTGCAGTCACCCGTTGGCGGGAAGACACCACGCTCGACAACTGGGGTATTTTTTGTTATATCCGCGAC
Organism: uncultured Planctomycetales bacterium; assembly: GCA_964396865.1. GTDB lineage: Bacteria > Omnitrophota > Gorgyraeia > Zapsychrales > Fredricksoniimonadaceae > JABDGZ01. Next base: position 487 of record CAYNGE010000035.1, on the reverse strand, counting down.
ATGGAAAGCGGCAAATTTTGGTCTAATACTTTCCAGCCGACTCTTCAGAGGCCGGAGAATTATGAAGCCATTTTTTCAGAAGGACGTGCTGAGTTCCGCCGTCGTGAGCATAATTTAGAAACATATACAGAGATCGTTGTTTCACCGGAAGATGATATCGAATTGCGTAGAATGCGTATTACGAACCGTTCAAGGGTAAGTCGAACGATCGATGTGACCAGTTATGCGGAAGTAGTACTGGCGCCGCAGTCTGCAGATGCTTTGCATCCCATGTTCAGCAATCTTTTTGTCCAAACAGAGATCATCAAACGCAGTCATGCGGTCCTTTGTTTTCGACGCCCTCGTTCACTTGGCGAACATCCGCCGTGGATGTTTCATTTAATGGCCGTGCATGGAGCTCCTGTCAAAAAGGTTTCTTATGAAACGGACCGCATGCGGTTTATCGGGCGAGGAATGCACCTGGAATTCTGCCATCCCGTGTTTTGCA
>CAYNGE010000034.1:6642-11825 GCA_964396865.1 uncultured Planctomycetales bacterium | reverse complement strand
ATATTTTTTTATTCACGAAATTTTCCTGATAAGTTCCTTGGCCTTTTGCGCGCCTTGACTTTGAGGATAGTCCTCCAAAATTTGCTGATAAGCTCTCAAGGCTTCCCGGGGTTCATTTAATTTTTGCAACAAGTCCCCTGCCCGCAGCAACGCCCGGGGGCCATATTCTGGATCTTTATATAAAAGACCGACCATCATATATAATTTGACCGCCGTCTTTATGTTTTGCTGTGATTCGAAAAGACGGGCAAGTTCAAAGCGGGCACGCAGGGTGACAAAATTATCCTCCGGATTTGAAGAAATAGCCCCCTCCAATGCTTTTTGGGCATTGGCCGCCTCCCCCCTGGCCGCTAGACACAGGCCGCGGCCCAAATAAGCCCGGCCCTGATACGAATTTTTTTCTCTATTGGCGATGATCCGGTCATAATATTTTTCCGCTTGTGTGAAGTGCTTTTGCAGCCGATAGGCCTCCCCCATAAAAAAATCAATCCCCTGGATCTGCGGTGCCGGAAAAGGACCTTTTTGGGCAAGGGTCAAAACATCCAACATTTTTTGCGGATCATTTTTTGATTGCCAGTATTGAGCAAGCCATAAATAACCTTTAATAGGAAGATTTTGAAGGGTCGGGTCCTGTGTAATTGCGCCTAAAGCCCGGGCCGCCTTATCCGGGTCATTTTGGTTTAGATAAATAATGGCGCTGTTTTTAAGGGCGAGGTATTTTAATTCCGGATCTGCATATTGCTTCACAATTTTTTCATAAGCCAAAAGCGCTTCGTTGTTTTTACCGGCTAATTGAAGATCATAGCCCATCTCAAAAAGAGCTTGAGGCCAATGAGGATCATCTGTTTTTTTGAGCAAAGATCTCAACAGCTCTTCGGCCTTTTCATATTTTTGCTCCTGGATATAAATATTGGCCAAAGCAAGGTCCAGATCAAAGATCCATCGGCCTTGAGGATATTGCCGACGATAAAGCCCCCACACTTTGGCGGCCTTGTCATTCATGCCGGCGTTTTGGTACATAAGAAATGCGTTAAAAAGAATGTCCGCGCGCAAAGGATCTTTTTTGCTTTTATTAAAACAATCCATGAATAAAGAGGCCGCTTCTTGAAATTGATCCTTGGCATAACTAATGTGGGCCATGCCGCAATATACAGCCGGCCGATCGGGAAACTCGCTGGCTTGCGCCAAATATGTATTCCAGGCCGCGTCATAATTTTTAAGGCCCTCCTGGGCACGGGCTTTTAATAGCATTACGGTAAACAAAGTGTCACGGTCAAGGCCCTTTTGCGCGGCTATAAACTTGTCAATGGCCCCCACGGCCTCATCATTTTTATTCTGCTTGATCAATGTCTGGGCCTGCTTGATTGTGATCTCCCCTTTGATGTCATTGCTCTGGGCCGCCTTGAAGGCTTTTGTGTATTTATCCATGGCTTGGGGATAATCGCCTTGCAGGGCTAAAATATTGCCCCACTGCAAATATGCCTGAGAGGTGTAACCGCCGCTTTCCTGCACTTGAGTTGCTTTTTCGAAATTGGCAAAAGCCTGCGGAAAATTTTTCTCAACTTCAAAAACCTGCCCTAAATAAAAATATAGTGTCTGTACGAAAGGTGCTTGCACCTGCGAGATATCAACGCTCGTAAGCTTGGTCAAGGCCATATGATTTTTTCCCATTAAAAAGAAGCATTGGCCCAACCTTAGCCGGCCAAACCACTGTTCTTCACCATTAGGGAATTTGTAAGCATATTGCTGATAAAAAACAACGGCCTTATTGTATTCTTTTAGGAAGAAATAACTCTCGCCGGCGCCTAAGTAGGCCCGGGACAAAAACGAACTTTGCGGGTATTGCTCAATGAATTCCGCAAATTCTAATGCAGCAAGTTTATGCTGTGATCCATTAAGAAGCTGCTGGGCAAAATCGATCTTTTCGCCATCGCGGGTTGGTGATTGCTGGGTCCATCCGGGATGAAAAGTAGTACCGGTCAGAATCAGCGCTCCCAGCCCTATCCTTATAAAGAAAAATGCGCTTTTCATTCCTGTTCTTCTGTGGCGGCGAAAGCTACATCCCTGATATTATTGCGGGCGCAGGCATCCAAGACCGCAATGACATATTTATGATAAGTCTTTTGGTCCGCGCGGATGATCACGGACTGCTGCCCGGATAATGCGGTCAATTTATGCAGTACAACTTCCAGCTCCGCCATACTTAAAACTCTACCGTTAACGATAAACTTGCCGTCGGCGGTGATATTGATGATGATCTGAGTGCCCAGGCCCTGTATGTTACGGGCAGATGTGGCCTGCGGAATATGGATGTTCATCTGGGCCTCGACATGGTAATACACGCTTAAAACCATAAAAAAAACAAGCGTAAAGAACAAGACGTCGATCAAAGGGATCATCTGGATCTGCGGGCGGTCATAAATATTTTTCGGATCGAATCTCGACATCAATTACCTCTAAGCGGGCCCTTCAATTAATTTCATAACATCCGTGGCATAGGCCTCCACCATATCGGAAATGGTCTGGACCTTACCGCGAAAATAAGAATAAAAACACAGGCAAGGGATCGCTATGATAAGACCGGCAGCCGTACAGACCAACGCCTTGGAAATACCGCCCACCAACATGATCGGCTTAAGATCGGTCCCTGCATAAGAGATCACATTAAAAGCCTGGATCATGCCTAAGACCGTACCTAATAATCCTAAAAGAGGCGCTATCACAGCTATATCGCCTAAATAAGCAATGTTCTGCCAAAGCCTGCCAATTTCTTTGCGAGCGGTATTCTCCATGGCTTCGCGCATCACGACCCTGCCCTTGGCGCGCCTGTCTAAACCCGTCAGAGCTATGGAAGCCATGATGCTAGATCTCTTTTCACACATGGACCTGGCCTCTTGAAGATGATGGCCTTCCAGTTTACGGATGAGATCCTCACTGAATTCCGGCGGAACAAGTTGTTCGGCTTTGATGGTCATAAAATCGTAGAAGATAATGGCAAAAGCGAACACGGATAAGAGCCCCAATACCAGCATGGCCCAACCGCCCGCCTGGATGAATTGCCAAAGAGTGATGGTTTCCGGCATGTAAAGGCTCCTTCCTTAATTCTTCAATGTTGTTGAATGATGCGTAAAAGCTCCTTGGCGGCTTCTTTGGGCCCGTCGCGCTGCCATCCTGACAGCCCTAAGCGGGTACGAATTTGTCCCACATAAACTCCCGCTTTGAAGAAGGCGTGAAAATATTTCTCCGCCAGAACATCATGCATCTGCCTGTATTGGGCGGGTCCGAATATATTCGCAAAATAAGAATGGAATATGCCGCTGGTCGTCGTGGTCCCCTTACTCATGACTGTTCCCTCTTTAAATACTTTAATGGCAGTCTCAGGAGTAGTGAACTTTTCAATGATGGGATGATCTTCATCGATATCCTCATAATTATTGGCATATAAAACAAAATCGATCTTGTGGCCCTTGATAAGATTGTTGAAAGTCGTAACGGGCAGAATAATACGGGCATTGACCTGGTTTGCGTTCATGATAATGGCCCGGTCGATCTGCCCTAAAGCATAGCCGGGCTGTAGATCATCCAAACGTAAAAAAGCGCCGATCTCCGTGCCGTATCCGATCATTTTCCCGTCAGGCAAGATCTCAATAGACCCCATATCATCAGCGATAATAATAATGTCTTGAATGTACTCTTCACCCAAAGAACGAAAGGCCTCCAAAGTTTCTGATTTACCGGCGCCGGTGTCCCCCATAAAAAGGAAGGTCAGGTCTTTACTGCCTTTGAGGATCATGCGTGTCATGGCCCCATGGAAGGGCAGCCTGCCGGATCTCATCATTTTAATATTATGCAGTGTCAGGATCATTTTCTTTAAATAGCCAAAATATCCAAATTCATCATATCCGGGAATAGAGCCAACCAGAACGCCGTTGGATTCATCGTCAAAAAATACCGTTGGCATTGGGGCCAGCCCGTCAAGCTCATGACCGGGAGTGCCGAACGTAAAAACAGCATCCGGCGCCCGCTGCAGATCTTCCTCATCAGCCATTTCAAAAAGATTGCATAACGAAAGCCCCAGATCCGAGAATTTTTTGTGAAAATAGACAAGTATGACCAGGGGCCCGACCTTGGCCGGATAGCACAGCCATTCGTCCTTGTTTAAATCGATCAATTCCAAAGGATTTTTATTGATCCTTTCAAATTTTCCGGAACGCTTGTTCATGGGAGAATTTAAAATTAAAGGCGGATAAAGGAGTGCCTGCCTGATCACAGGAATTTGCTTTAATTGATCATACGGTCCCGAGGGGAGTTTAAGCGTCCGGCGGGAGGCGATCACCCCTACCTCCGCCCCCGCAATGACCTGACGATAAACACGCGGATGGGATTGGGTCAGGTTCTCCGCTATGTCCCTGTAGGCGCTTCTGATCAAATGGCTTAACGGCTCGACCATATCATTAAAAGTCCGATACGGTCTTTGGTCAAATTCACGGTTAGTTGAATCACAGACGATAAAACGCTCCATCGAACGCCAATAGTTATAAACATATTCGATGAAATCATTAAACAAATGCTTGTCTTTTAAAAAGACATCCGAGCCGGGAACAATGGCAGGCAAAAGGTCCGAGGGATTCTTGGTCAAAACTTTCAGCACCTTGATCAAAAAATCAATGTCCTTCTCTTCAAGAGAAGCGTCTTTGCCGAAAATACCTAAAAGAAAAGAATTCTTGCGTTTGAGGTCCGCTAAACAGCGGGACAGAATATCCTTAAACAATACACTGCTAATAATATCGTCCGTCGAAAAACAGGCCCTCTCGCGAAGATGCAGTACGACTTTATCACCATAAAGATTAAAAGTAGTATTAGGCATAATGTACGTCCTTCTTATTTATAAATAAAGGCAGTAACTTGTCCTTTTTGCTTTATTAATTATAAGCCTCTATTTTGCCAAAACAAGAAATTCTTGAGATTGCGGGGTTATTGTTTGATGAGACGTATATCACCAATAAGGGCGTCTTTGCCATCGCAGGCAGGAGATGTTAATAAACTTAGCCGTACTTGGCCCGCTCCATGATCTTCAAACCTGATAATAACGGTCTGACCTTTATATTTTGACAGATCAACCGCTTCCTCATTCCACTGGCCGCTATAGAGCTTCTCGTAAACCGTCTCCTGGCCGGATTGAC
>CAYNGE010000034.1:0-6632 GCA_964396865.1 uncultured Planctomycetales bacterium | reverse complement strand
ATAACAACTTTTAAAAGACCGTCGGTCCATTGTTTGTCAAGATCGCTATAAGCCGCACTATGACGCAAAAACTGCATTTCTATTTTATCCCAATTTGGCAAAGCGACCTTTTTTTCGATCCAGCTGAACTTGTCCCCTGCCCAATTGCAGGCAGGAATATCAACTACACCCTTATGTCCATAACTCTCCGCCTGCCAAAAGGCCGCTGTGTCCCAATTATCTGAAGAGCCGCTGACCAACCGTCCAAGCCTTTATTAAAGGTCCATTCTGTTTTTGTGTCAGCCGTTTGGCCGTCTGCATTAGTCGCAGAGGGTTTAAACTGCCTGTCCATTTTAGGAACGGCCTCGAGCTTATCGGAAGATTTCACCGTGAGGGCAAAAATATCGGAAAAAGGAATGTCGCTAAGCCAGCTGTCCACAATCAAAAGGTCTTTGACCGGCTGCTCCGGCCTCGGATTAACAAACCAGATATGGTACAGGCTGCAGTCTTTGCGCACCGGATTACTACCGACGGCTTTTATCTTTGCTCCGTCCTTAGACCATACAACCGGCGGCAGATGAAACCAATCCCAAAACACCGGCACCGAAAGGGCCTTGTAAGTCCCGTCCTCATAGGCAAAAATAACAGTAACTGTGGCGTAAAAATATTTGTCCCCGTAAAAATGCAGCATGGGATCATGCTCATAACTATTGCCAAAATTGCCCGATGCCAAAAAGTGGATCTCCTCTAACTTCATGCCATGTCGTATGGGGACCGCGAAGGGATGGTCCTTTTGTAGGTCAAGCCTTCCGTAATCCTGCCAATCATCCGCGCCTTTGACTAAAAAATCAACCCCGTCATAAGTCAAGTACTTGCTAAGGAACTTATTGGCCCCGGCCCCGGTTGCGCTAAAATCCTCTCTTGTATTTTTCGTCAGGAAATAAGAATTCCCCTGGGATTCCCATTGCGGGGCCGCGCCCCAGGAGGTCCCTAAAAAAAGAAAGATCACGGCCGCTGTGCAAAATGTTTTTCTCATGATATTAACTTATCCTCTGAACTGACAACCTCAACATCAATGATATCGCCCTTCTGATGAATTTTAGGACCCAACTGCGATAGCCACCGGCTATAAAACCTCATCCCATATGTAAAAAAGATCAATAAAGAAAGCTTACCAACAATATCCCAAGAACCTTTTAGCGCGGCCCCGATCAGGGCAAGCGGAGCCAAAAATTGGAAAAGAAAAGAAAAGACAATGCCCCAAAACCCCAGAGTGGTGAGCACAAAAAGGAATGACATCATCCACGCTGTCACGCCCAACACATGGGACATCAAAATAGAATACCTGCAAAGATCAGGCCGCAATTTCTTAAATAATGATAATGGAAGGATCCCGCACAAAAACACAATGATCAATATTGCGGAAACTATGCTCAATAACGGCAATAGTAATTCCGCGGCTTTCCCGACCCCCCAAAAGAAAACCAAGGCCAGAAGAGCGACCCCCGCAATAAAAAAAAGAACTACGGTAAAACCTTTAAATCCGCTATATATTTTTATCATTAATCAAAAACAACGGTTTTATTGCCGTAACAAAGGATTTTTCGTTCCAGATGCCAGCGCACCGCGCGGCTTAACACGGCCTTTTCCAAGTCCTCTCCTTTTCTCTTTAGGTCCTCCAGGGAATCGCGGTGACTAACAGCTACCGTATCCTGCGCGATGATGGGGCCGTCATCTAAACCTTCAGTCACGTAATGGGAAGTCGCCCCGATGACTTTGACGCCCCTTTGGTAGGCCTGCAAATACGGATTGCTTCCGGCAAATGCCGGCAAAAATGAATGATGAATATTAATGATCTGCGATGGGAATTGGTCAACGAATTGTTTCGTTAAAATTTGATGATACCGGGCCAGAATGACAAGATCGATCTTCTCGTTTTTGAGAAGTTCCATCTGCCGCCGCTCCTGCTCGATCTTGTTATGCGACTCAACGTTAAACTCGGCAAACCTGATGGCAAAATCTTTTGCAACCGGCGCGGCATCAGGATGATTGGAGGCCAATAGGACAATGTCGCAAAAAAGCTGTCCCGTTTTATGACGGTACAAAAGATCGTAGAGGCAATGCAGGTGTTGGCCTACAAAAATAGCGACCCGGGGTTTTTGATCCGAACAGGAAAGCTTCCATACCATATTAAACGGCTTGGCGACCACGCCAAACGCCGGCTCTATGTCCCCGCGTTTTAGTTTAAAGCCGTCTAACGACCATTCAACGCGCATAAAAAACGTATTGCTCTGCTCATCGATGTGCTGGTCGGCGTGGACGATATTCCCCTGATTTTGGAATATAAAATTCGTGACGGCGGCGGTGATGCCTTTCCGGTCCGGGCAAGAGATCAATAAGATAGCGTGGTTCATGGTTCCTTTCTACTCAACATTAATTTAACGCCATACGATGCTGGACTATGGCTAGATCCCTTTGGGTCTGAAGATTCACCCAAAACTAGGAATAATAAACTCTTCAAGCAAGATTTCGCCGGGATGAGCCGGTAAACGGTATTTTGGGATCATGCTATCCCTTTCAGGGGGGTACAAATTGTACCCCAATTGAAAGATCCCAAGGCAATCTAAGTTTTATAATAACATCGGGAGTTCTTGAAGGATTTACAGTCTTAAACTTTGTCGAAATCTTCCGTAAAAGCTTTGTCCTTGTTTTTTCGTTTATTGATATATGACTTTAGAGTTTTCATATTATTAAACAGCAATAACTTCACCATCTTTAGCCAACTCACATATAGTACTGGTCCTTCCATCCCATTCTTGAGGAGTTAAAGCCACCGCCTGAATTGGTTCTAACACTTGGTAAACCGCAGAGCCAAGCAACTTCGCTCTGGACCAAAGATCCTTGCCGCTGAAATCCCGAGACACAACGACTACATCAATATCACTAAATTTCCCTGCTGTTCCCTTAGCCCATGACCCGAAAAGCACCATTTTTTCAACGTGAATTTTCTTGGATTCAAGGACCACGCGAAAGCGGCTCAAAATATTTAAAACATCTTTTTTACCCATACAAGAGCCTCCATAGTTTGTGAAAGAATCTTTTCAACAATCGGTCGAGGATAAGACGCCCGTAATTTCTCCAATTCTTCAGGATACCTGGTTGCCACGCCCGCCTGGTCCAAATCAGTAATAAATTCTCCGACGGATGGCGGGGGTTTTAATTCATTCATTTTTAAAAACGCTGCAAGGCTATGCGTCTTCGGAGGCAATTCACCGAATTTTTTATGATAAATGCCCTTTAATGCTTTCTCAATGGCTAAATGAGCCATAAAAACAGCGTAAATGTTACGCCCGCTACTTAACATGGCTTGCGCCGTTTGAAAATCATATTCAGATTGATTAAACCATTCCTCGGGAGTGTGCGCCAACTTAACCGTCCTTTATATAAAATATTTTAGTCAGAATTAATTATAACATTAAACATTGCTATTTAGCAGAATTAAAATTAACCATCTGCATATAATGCGAACTTTTGTTAAAGCTGATCTCTTAAGCGGCTCTTGATAGATTCCAATCTTTACGTTCTTTTAATTTTTCACCTTCAAATCCGCACCCCATCCATTGATGTTTATAAAAGCCATTTAAAAACCATGTTTCTTTCTTGCAAGCTGGACATTCTTGTTCACCTATGGCCCCACAATTAGGACATTTATTGACCCTATTAAATACATAGTTTCTAGGTATTGATTTATCTTTGGGCAACTCCTTTTGACAAAAAGGACAACAATGTCCTTCGATAACATAAACTCGCTTTATCTTTTTAGGCTTTTTCTTACCGGGGATACGCCCAGGCTCAACAATAAAACTTTTAAGCTTTATATGTTGTTCTATGCTTTGAGGTTTCCCCCAATTGCCCCCCACAGCTTGTTTCATTTTATTGTTTATTAATGGCATGTCCGAGCCTTCTCAATTCCAATTATTATCACATTTATCTTATAAAAAGACAGCCGGGCTTACATTAAATCTTTCAGATAATTTCTTAATTTGATTCACATTTAATTGTCTCTTTCCATGCAAAACTTCAGAAACAACGCCTTGGGAGCCTATTTCAGGAAGATCTTCCTGCTTCAAATTATGTTCTTCCATCAACGATTTCAAAACTTCTACCTCTGAAATATCTTCCCAGCTATGATGTTCTGCTTCATAGTTTTCAATGACAATGCCTAAAATTTCTATAAATCCAAACAAAGGATGCTTTTCATTCTCTCCTACTTCATCTAATAAACGATTAAGGGCAGAAATAGCATTATCGTAATCTTTTTTTGTATGAATAGAAAGATAGTTTTCTACTGTGGGCCAAGTCTTTTTCAAAACCGGTTCATCTATTGTTTTAACCATTTTTCCACTCCTCTTTATCATACTCTTCATGTGTAAGGACAACTCGCACGTAGACTTTGCCATATTTATAATGGATCACACTGATCGTTTTTAAGATGATCTATTGACGTTCATCGAATTTTTTTATTCTCAGGCTTTGAAAGGTAATTCCTGCTTGAAACGATCGGACGGCCCAGCTTCTTCTCTAGTTGTTTGCGGGCACCGCCTGCTATGTCTCCCCCGGCCTGTGCGTCATCTTTAAGCTTTTCAACGCCCTTGGAGTCTTCATTACGGTGGATCTCGGTTGTGGAGCGCTCCCCTAACATAGTAAAAATCAGTTCAAAGTCGTCCATATGATCGCGAAGATTTTCACATTTTAGCCCTTTTAGCTTCTTATATTCACTTGGAGTTATGCCGAACGTGGCTTTGGCTATTTCAGCGGTCAAAACCTCATAATCCCTGTCTTCCTGAGCACCGCGCTTTTGCCATTCATCCGTTAATTCTTCACGAATGACGATACCGCGCATACGTTTTTCGATCCAATCTTCGCTATAGCCTTTGAGCTTATAGAGCATGCGCATGCGTTGAGCTGCCAATTCGGGGTTCTCTATTTCCTGAATACGTTCATAGCCAACCTCGGCCAACCAGCGTTTGAAGGGTTCGGCTTTGGGGGATGGAATTGTTTGAATAATACGAAACAGGGTTTCTGTGTTGGCGCAGTCTGTTTCGCGTAATTTCCCATCTGGTGCAACTAATTTCAACTGTCCGATTTTTTCGGACACTTCAAAAAACCCTTCATTTATGAGTTTATTCTTTAAATCTGACCAATATTTTCTGGAACGATCAGTTTCAGTTAACGCCTCAATTACATCTATAATAGAAAACCACCATTCGTTATTATGAATGACCTTTCTGATCTTCTTACCTTTGAAAACAGCTATTTTGGTTAAAGCGCCTTGATGGGACATGCTTTGTGGCTTCATGACCGCCTCCTTTAAAGAGATTATTAGATAGAAGCGGCATGGATGATACGAGGTCGGTGTGCTTCTTTCTTTATTTTGCACCTTTACGTTATAAAGTCAAATAATTTTCGTACCATTAATACGGAATGATTTATCTGGACAATTTTCCCAGAAGGACCACGCTGATCGTTTTTAGGATGATCTGGAAATCAAAAATAAGGGAACGGTACCTGCTCTTTGAAGCCGAAACTTTAAAATCTTTCTAAAAGTTTATCAATTCAGCTGGGCGCAACGGCTTTGCAGGGTCTCTTACCTTGAAAACTCACGAAAAATAATAACGCTGATGGTTTTAAGTATGATCTGGATATCGAGGAAAAAAGACATGTTCTTTAGATAATACATATCATATTCAAATTTTTCCAATGCGGCTTCGGTAGAAGCGCTGTATTGGTATCCGACCTGCGCCCAGCCGGTCAAGCCGGGTCTCATAATATGGCGCAAAGCATAATACTTAATATTCTTCTCATATTTTTGAGATAATTCAACCGCCTCCGGCCTTGGTCCTACGAAGCTCATATTTCCGATAATAATATTCCATAATTGGGGGAGCTCATCGATCCGGATCCTGCGAATAACGCGGCCGACCCTGGTGATGCGGGTATCTTTTGCTGAAGTATATAATCCCCCTTCTTTTCTCTCGGCATCAACTACCATGGTACGGAATTTATACATCAAAAATTCTTTGCCATCCTGGCCTATCCTCAGTTGACGGTAAATCAAAGGCCCTCTTGATTCTATTTTGATCAAAACCGCCGTTATCACCATGACCGGTGAAAAAATGATGAAGCCAAACAAAGACAGAAAAATATCAAAATATCTTTTAAAACGCATATACAAATGGCGTGACATTGCCCGAAAAGAAGCAAAAACGATCCATCCCACACGGAGATGCTCCATGGGCATTCTTCCTGTAATTTCTTCATATATGGTAGGCACGTCCACGATCTGGGCATGGTACATCTTGGCGGCCAAAAGATGGTCTAACAGGTCTTGTTTTTTTTCATTAGTGATCGCCACCACAGCCAGGTCGAATTGGTTGTTTTTAGCCATTTCCGGCAGATGTTCTGCGCCTCCAATGATCTTAACTCCTTCTAAATCCGAATTATGTTTATTGCAGTCATCATCAAGGAAACCGATAATTTCAAAGTTACGGTTATTCTTTAAAGCATTGTAAATATAATGCCCAACACGCCCAGCCCCAATAATGACAACGCGCTTGCGCTCAAATTTTGTCAAAAACAGATATTCAAAATTA